>NZ_JBMVFV010000060.1:0-36610 GCF_049538395.1 Micromonospora sp. AB353
CGGGCGCGGGTACAGACGCCACGCCCTTGATCGCGGGTCGAGGCGCGAGCGCGAGGGACTGGAGGCGACGTCATGAGCACGGGAACCAGGGGACGACCGTCGGGGCTGGTGATCGGCTCGCTCGTGGCCATCTCGTTCGGCACCGTGTTCGTGCTGGTCAACAGCGGCGGTCTGGACGCGCCCTGGCCGCTGGTGCTGCGCGTCGCCGGCCTGCTGGTGGCCGCGCTGCTCCTGGCCGCGCTGTTCCGGGTGGCCCGCAGGGAGACGCCCGCCCCGCAGCGGGAGGCCGCCGGGTTCATGGACCGCCGCTACTGGCTGGTGGTGGCGCTGGAGGCGGTCGCGCTCTTCGGTGGCCTGTCCGTGATCAACAACGTGCTGGACCGCCCCGCCGTGGCAGTCGCCTGGGTCGCGGTGGTCGTCGGCGTGCACTTCTTCGGCCTCGCCCACGTCTGGCGGATGCCGCTCTACCACTGGCTCGGCGGTGTGATGACCGCGCTCGGCCTGGCCGGGTTCCTCGCCCACGCGCTCGGCGCGGGCGCCGGCACGGTCGGCCTGATCTCCGGTGTGGGGTGCGGCGCGGCCCTGTTCGCCGCCGTGGCGCTGGCCCTGCGCGACACCGCCCGCCGCGCCACGGTCTGAGGGCGGCCGGACCACTGATTGCGGTCGGGGGGAACGTGGCCGGAACTTGGTGACTCAGGGTGTTGCGGTCTCCGCTTAGCGTGAGGGGAGTCGTACTCCTTGAGGGGCGGGGACATGTGGGAAACGATTCTGGGCTTCGTCAGTCTGATGCTGGTCGCGGTGTCGTTGTGCTTCTCCGCCGGCAGACGCGGGAGGTGGCGAAACAGAGCCGCATCAACAACGGCATCGGCTCGGCCACCGCGCTGATGGAAGTGAACAATCTGTCTCGCGCCTGGCACGACCGCCTGTTGGAGAATCCGCCGCTCCGCGCATACTTCTTCGACCGGAAGCCCTCCGCGCCGACCGACACCGACCGGTCCGTCGTGGTCACCCTCGCGGAGCTACTCGCGGACGTGCTGGAGTGCGAGCTGCAGGTGGCCGGGCTGCTGCCCGACTTTCGATTCGCCCACTCCTGGCACCGGTGGCCCGCGCACATGCTGGAGCAGAGCCCCGTCCTGGTCGAGGTGGTGGAGAGCCACCCCGACTGGTGGCCCACGCTCCACGAGCTGTGGCGCTCTACCGGCGAGTCCCACCCGGCCGCCGTGACCCATCCATTGGTCGGCGGGCCTGCGGCCACCCCGACCCGCGTCCCGCGGCGACGCCGGTGACCCCACGAACGTCCGGGGCGCGTAGGCTCGCGCGGCTGAACGGGCCGGTCACCGCTGCCGGCGTCGCTCAGGCATCGACGGTGACCTCCAGGAGGAGGGCCTGCTCGGGGTGCAGAGCCGGCAGTTGCAGGCCGACCGAACCCAGCACCGAACCGGTCACCGTGATGCCGTCGCCCGGCCAGGACAGCCAGCCCGGCGGGGACAGCTCCAGCAGCGCCGGCTCCGGCACCCCGGCGGGCGGGCGGACCCGGTAGCGCCGCTGCGGGTCCAGCCCCGGCAGCCGTACCTGACCCGGCACCTGCGTCGTGGAGGTGGCGACCCGGCTGACCGCGTACACCGCATGGGAGCTGTCGTGGGCGACCACGCCGTGGGCCTGCACGGCCGGGTCCGGGTGGTCGACCCGGACCACCCGGCCGGTGTGCAGCAGCGGGCGCAGCCGCTTGTGCAGCGCGACCCAGGCGGCGAGTTCGGCCCGCTCGCCGGGCTCGATCGCGCTGATGTCCCACTCGATGCCGTGGTGGCCGAACAGTGCGGTGACCGCGCGGAAGCTCAGGTCGTGTACGCGGTGCGTGGTGTGTGAGCGTTCCGGGCCGATGTGCGTGCCGATCAGTTCCGGCGGCAGCAGCAGGCCGGTCCAGCGCTGGATGGACAGCCGTTCCAGCGCGTCGTTGCAGTCGCTGGCCCAGACCCGGTCGGTGCGGCGCAGGATCTCCAGGTCGACCCGGGCGCCACCGGAGGAGCAGCTCTCGATCTCGACGTCCGGGTGCCGGGCGCGCAACTCGTCCAGCAGCCGGTAGACCGCGAGGGTCTGCGCGTGCACACCCGGCCGTCCGGCGTGCCCGGCCTCGGTGAGGTCGCGGTTGTGGTCCCACTTCAGGTACGCGAGCCCATCGTGCTCGCTCAGCACCGCGTCGAGCCGTTCGAGCAGGTACGCGTACGCGTCCGGGCGGGCCAGGTCGAGCACCTGCTGGTGCCGCCACGGTGGCGGCAGCCGGCCCGGCGCCTGGAGCACCCAGTCGGGGTGGGCGCGGAACAGGTCGGAGTCGGGGTTGACCATCTCCGGTTCGACCCACAGCCCGAACTGCATGCCGTGCCCGCGTACGTGGTCGATCAGCGGCTGCAACCCGTCCGGCCAGACCTCGCCGTCGACCCACCAGTCGCCGAGCCCGGTCTGGTCGTGCCGCCGGCCGCGGAACCAGCCGTCGTCCAGCACGAAGCGTTCCACCCCGACCTCGGCGGCCCGGTCGGCGAGCGTCCGCAGCCGGTCCAGGTCGTGGTCGAAGTAGACCGCCTCCCACACGTTCAGCGTGACCGGCCGCGGCGTGCGCGGGTGCGAGGTGCGCGCCCGTAGGTGCGTGTGCAGCGCGTCGCTGAGCCCGTCCAGCCCGTCGGTCGAGTGGGCCGCGTAGAGCAGGGGAGTGGCGTACTCCTCGCCCGGCCCGAGCACGATCTCGCCGGGTGCCAGCAGCTCACCGCCGCCGAGCGTGGACTCACCTGTGGGGCGGCGTTCGGCGGCGGTGACGTGGTCGCCGCTCCACGCGGTGTGCACCGCCCACACCTCGCCGTGCCGGAAACCGAACCCGGACGTGCCGGCGACCAGCAGCAGCGTGGCGTCGTGGCCGGTACGGCCGTGCCGTCCCTCGCGTACCCACGCGCCCATCGGCCACGGGTGCCGCTGCGGCGCGCGTTCCCGGCACCAGCGGCCGGTCAGGTCGAGCAGTTCGGTGGCGACCGCCGGCACCGGCAGCACCGGCGTCAGCTCGCGTACCTCGTACCGGCCGTCGCCGTCGTTGCGGAGCCGGTGCCGAAGTGTCAGCACACCCGCCGCGTCCAGCGTGATCTCGACGGTCAGGCTCAGCCCCGCGCCCGGGTCCGCCGCCCGCACCACCACCCGCCCGGAGGAAAGGAAGGGCCCCTTGTTAACGCCTGGTGCATGTAAAGGGTCCCCTCCTAACAGCTCAGGCGGTGCCGCAGGCTCGTCGTGCACGTCGAGGCCGGTGAGGCGGAACGCCGTCGACCAGTCCCGGCCGTCACGGTGACCGGCGAGACCGGGCCGCCCGCTCCACCCGGCGCTCGCCTCGGGCAGCAGCGACAGCACAGTGGGCGTGTCGAAGCTGCTCGGCACCACCGGCGGCACCGTGGCGTCGACGACCGCAGGCAGGTCCTCGTCGGGCAGCGGGCCGAGGTCGGCGCCCCAGTGCACGACCCGGGGCAGCCCCGGGCCGCGGGCGTCGAGCACCAGGCTGGTCCGCGCGCGGCGCAGGTGGACGATCGTCATCCCTTGGAGGCTCCCAGCGTCAGACCCCGGACGAACTGCTTCTGGAGCAGGAAGAAGATCACCAGGGTGGGGATCGCGACCAGCACGGAACCGGCCGAGACCAGGTTGTTGTCGGTGAAGAACTCGCCGCGCAGGTTGTTCAGCGAACTGGTGACCGGGAACTTGTCGCCGGTCCGCATGAGCACAGTGGCCCAGAAGAACTCGTTGTAGATCCAGGTGACCTCCAGCGTGGCGAGGGCGGCCAGCGCCGGGCGGCACAGCGGCATCGTCACCTGCCAGTACTGCCGCCACACGTTCGCCCCGTCGACCATCGCGGCCTCGTACAGCTCGTGCGGCAGCGCCTTCATGTAGTTGCTGAGCACGAACACGCAGAAGCCGCACTGGAACGCGACGTTGACCAGGATCAGCCCCCAGTAGCTGTCGTACAGCAGCTCCGAGTCGCTCATCCAGGCCGGCAGTGGGATCTCGGTGAACATCCGGAACAGCGGGATGAGCAGCGCCTGCTGCGGCAGCAGGTTCGCCGCGGTGAACAGGCCGAGCAGCGCGATGTTGAGCTTCCAGCTGAACCGGGCGATCACGAACGCCACGCAGGAGGCGAGGAACAGCGTGAGCAGCACCGCCGGGACGGTGATGTACGCCGAGTTGAGGAAGTGCTTGCCGAACTCGGCGGTACGCCAGGCGGTGACGTAGTTGTCGACCGTCCAGCCGCCGAGCGACACGTAGCCGTTGGCGGCTGTGTACTCGTAGGAGCGGAACGAGGTGAGCACCGCCCAGAGGATGGGGAACAGCCAGCCCACGGCGACCGTACCCAGGAACAGGTGCAGGACGACCCGGGCGGGCCGCACGGGGCGGCGGCGGCCGGCGGAGACGGCGGTCATCGCTTGTCCTCCCGCATCACGGTCCAGAGGTAGATGGTGATGAAGACCAGCGAGACGGCCAGCATGATGGTCGCCAGCGCGGAACCGAAGCCGATCCGGCTGGCTTCGCCCACCACGTTCTGGGTGACCAGCGCGGAGATCAGCTCCAGCCCGTTGCGGCCCTTGTTGATGACCCAGACCAGGTCGAACGCGCGCAGCGACTCGATCACCGTGACCACCAGCACGATGATGTTGATGGGGCGCAGCACCGGGAAGACGACGCGGAAGAACGTGCTGGTCTCCGAGGAGCCGTCCACCGCCGCGGCCTCCCGCAACGACGGGTCGACGCCCTTGAGGCCGGCCAGGTAGAGCAGCATGATGTAGCCGACGTGCCGCCAGCCGGCCGCCACCAGGACGGCCCAGATGTTGACGTCCGGGTCGCCGTACCAGTCGGTGTCGCCGCCGAACACGCCGTTGAGCAGCCCCTGGTCGCGGCTGTAGATGAGCTGCCAGACGAAGCCGATGAGCGCGAGCGACAGCACCACCGGCAGGTAGAGCGCCGTCTGGTAGAAGCGGCTGCCGCGCAGTTCCTTGTCCAGCAGTACGGCGAGGAACATGCCGAACGGGGTGGCCACCACGAACAGCGCGGCCAGCCAGAGCAGGTTGTTCTGCACGGCGGGGACGAACGGCGGGTAGATGTTCACCACGTCGTCGTAGTTCTTGGCCCCGACCCACTCGATCTCGCTGATCGGGCCGATGCCGTCCCAGTTCGTGCCGGAGAGCAGCACGGTCGCCACCGCGGGCAGCCAGACCAGCCCGGTGACGAGCAACAGGGGTACCAGCACCATCAGCGTGATCACCACGCGGTCGGTGCGGGACAGGAGCCGTAGCCGGCGGCCGCGACCACCCTTGGTGGTGGTCGCGGCCGGCGGCGGCACGGCGCGATCCGCTTGGATCAGGGGCAGGTCGGACATGATGTCCTTCCCCCTTCCGCCGTCAGCTGGTGAAGATCGACTTCTTCTGGTTCTCGATGCTGGTGAGCAGCCCGCCGATGTCCTTCGGGTCCTTGATGAACTGCTGCAACGCCGGGATGATCACGGTGGAGGCGAAGTCCGGCCGGGTGTCCCGGTCGAGGAACTGGGCGATCTCGGTGGCGGATCCGACCAGCTCGGCGGCCTTCTTCTGCAGCGCGGTGTAGGCGCCGGTTTCCGCGCCGCTGTTCGCGACGAGCGTGCTCGGGTCGTTCTTGACGGTGATGTCCGCCGCCTCCTTCGAGCCCAGGTACGTCAGCAGCTTCTGCGCCGCGTCCTTGGACTTCGGCTTGCGGGCCATCATGTAGCCGTCGATCGGGGCGTCCAGCGCCTTCGCGCCGATCGTGGAGTCGATCTCGGGGAACGTGAAGAAGTCCAGGTCCTCCAGGTCGGCGCCGCTGAACTGCTGGCCGACGAACAGGCCGAGCAGGTACATGCCGCTCTTCTTCTGCTGCAGCGACTGCGCGGCCTCCTGCCAGGTGCGGCCGAGCGAGTCCGGCTGGTGCAGGGGGAGCAGCCCGGCCCAGGTGTCGAAGACCTTCTTCACCTTGTCGGAGGTCCACGCCTCCTTGCCGGCCATCAGGTCGATGTGGAACTGGTAGCCGTTGATCCGCAGGTTGAGGATGTCGAACGTGCCCATCGCCGGCCAGCCGTCCTTGTCCGCGAACGCGATCGGGACCAGGCCGTCCTTCTTCATCTGCGCGCCGAGCGTGTTCAGGTCGTCCAGCGTCTTCGGCACCTCGTAGCCGCGCTGCTGCCACACCGACTTGCGGTAGAAGACGGCCCACGGGTAGTACGACGCCGGTACGAAGTACTGCTTGCCGTCGTCGCCGGTGGACGCCTTCTTGAACGCGTCGGAGTAGCCGTCGAGCTTGCCCCACACGTCGCTGAGGTCACCGGCCAGGCCCTTGGCGGCGAAGAAGCGCATCCGGTAGCCGGCGAACCAGGTGAACACGTCGTCCGGCTTGCCCTGCAGGTAGTTGTTGATGTTCTCCTGGAACGTGTTGTGGTCGACCGTGTTGATGTCGACGGTCACGCCGGAGGACGTCTTGAAGCCGTCCATCACCTTCGCGACGACGTCCTTGGGCTTCGGGTCCGACTGGTTCGAGCCGAGCGAGACGCTCTTGGCGTCGCCGCCGGACCCGGAGTCGGAGTCGCCGCAGCCGGCGAGCAGCCCGGTGCCGAGCAGCGCCCCCGCGCCGGCCGCGCCGGCGAGCAGCGAGCGCCGGTTCAGGCCGGCGACGGACGGGGGTACGAGGCGGGCGAGGTACTCGGCTTGCGAGCGGGGACGGGACATGGTGCCTCCTGCGTGGAAGAGGTGCGCTGCGCTCATGGACCGTGATCGTTGGCGGTGAGCGGTGTTCGTGTCGGCAGTGGCAGATCCACCGAGAATCCACACGTCCGAACACAAACAGCCGGTGGCGCTTGAAGCTACCCCTTGGCGCGGCGCTGTCAAGAGGGCAAAAAGACAACGCTGTCGGCGGCAGGGCAGGGCAAAGAGCCGGTAAACGTTGGAACTTCAGTCGATGTTGGAAAGTGTTGACTTGGGTGCTGTTCAGGGGCACCCTCTGCTGTCATGCGGAACTGGCACGGCGAGGGCATCTGGTACGGCGCCGACTACAACCCGGAGCAGTGGCCCGAGCAGACGTGGGCCGAGGACGTCGATCTCATGCGACGCGCCGGGGTCAACCTGGTCTCGGTCGGCATCTTCTCCTGGGCCCTGATCGAACCCACCCCCGGCCGGTACGCCTTCGACTGGCTGGACCGGGCGATCGACCTGCTGCACGACGGCGGCATCAGCGTCGACCTGGCCACCGCCACCGCCAGCCCGCCGCCGTGGCTGGCGCACCGGCACCCGGAGACGCTGCCCCGCCGGGCCGACGGCACGGTGCTCTGGCCGGGCGGCCGGCAGGCGTACTGCCCCAGCTCGCCGGTGTTCCGGGACCACTCGCTCGCCCTGGTCGAGGCCGTCGCCCGCCGGTACGCGGGACACCCCGCCGTGGTGCTCTGGCACGTCTCCAACGAACTCGGCTGCCACAATGTGCACTGCTACTGCGACGTCAGCGCCGAGGCGTTCCGCGGCTGGCTGCGCGAGCGCTACGGCGACCTGGACTCGCTCAACGCCGCCTGGGGCACCGCGTTCTGGAGCCAGCGCTACCACGACTGGGCCGAGATCAACCCGCCGCGTACCGCGCCGACGTTCGCCAACCCGACCCAGCAGCTGGACTTCCTGCGGTTCTCCTCCGACGAGCAGCGCGCCCAGCTGCGCGCCGAGCGGGAGCTGCTGAATCGGCTCGTCCCGCAGCCGGTCACCACGAACTTCATGATCGGCACCGGCATCAAGTACCTGGACTACCACTCGTGGGCCTCCGACGTGGACGTCGTCGCCAACGACCACTACCTCACCGCCGCCGACCCGCAGCCGCAGGTCAACCTGGCCCTCGCGGCCGACCACACCCGGGGCGTCGCCGGCGGCGCGCCGTGGCTGCTGATGGAGCACTCCACCAGCGCCGTCAACTGGCAGCCCCGCAACGTGGCGAAGACGCCCGGTCAGATGCGCCGCAACAGCCTCGCCCACGTCGCGCGCGGCGCCGACGGGGTGCTGTTCTTCCAGTGGCGGGCCTCCCGGGCCGGCGCGGAGAAGTTCCACTCCGCGCTGGTCCCGCACGCCGGGCCGGACACCAAGGTGTTCCGCGAGGTCTGCCGGCTCGGCGCCGACCTGCGCGCGCTCGCCGAGGTACGCGGCAGCCGCGTCGACGCCGACGTGGCGATCCTGTTCGACTACGAGGCCTGGTGGGGCGCCGAACTCGACTCCCACCCGAGCGTCGACGTCACCTACACCGACCGGCTGTCCGCGCTGCACGCCGCGCTCTGGCGGGCCGGGGTCACCGCCGACGTGGTGCACCCGTCGGCCGACCTGTCCCGCTACCGGCTCGTCGTGGTGCCCACGCTCTACCTCGTCCGCGACGCCGACGCCGACGCGCTGCGCCGGTTCGTGGAGGCCGGCGGCACGGCGGTGGTCACCTACTTCAGCGGCATCGTCGACGAGCACGACCACATCCGGCTCGGCGGCTACCCCGGCGCGTTCCGTGACCTGCTCGGCGTACGCGTCGAGGAGTTCTTCCCGCTGCGGGCCGGCGAGACGGTACGCCTCGACGACGGCGCCCGCGCCGACGTGTGGACCGAGTGGCTGCACGCCGAGGGCGCGGACGTGCTGGCCGCGTACACCGACGGGCCCCTGCCCGGCGTGCCGGCGCTGACCCGGCAGGCCGTGGGCGCGGGCGCGGCCTGGTACGTCGGCACCCGGCTCGACGACGACGCCACCGACCGGCTGGTGGCCCGGCTGCTCGACGAGACGGGCGTCCGTCCGCCGGTGGGCGCGCCGCCCGGGGTGGAGGTGGTCCGTCGCCGCTCGGCGGACCGGAGCTGGCTGTTCGTGGTCAACCACACCACCGAGCCGGCCCGGCTGGCGGTCACCGGCACTGAGCTGCTCGGCGCCGTCCGGTGCGACGGCGAGCTGGAGGTGCCGGCGGGTGAGGTGGCGGTGGTCCGCGAGGAGCCCGCGCCGGTGCCCGCGACCGCCTGACCGGTACCCTGCCGTTCGCGCCGAGGAGGTCCCCCATGCTCGCCCAGCAACGGCAGAGCGCCATCCTGGAGTTGATCCGTCAGAGTGGCGGCGTCCGGGTCAGTCACCTGGTCAGCCGGTTCGGGGTGTCCGACATGACGATCCGCCGCGACCTGGAGGTGCTGGCCGACCGCGGCCTGATCGACAAGGTGCACGGCGGCGCGACGCTCGCCGGACCCGGCTCCACCGAGGAACCCGGCTTCGCCGCCAAGTCGGTACGCCAGCAGGCCGAGAAACGCGCCATCGTGGAGCGGGCCGCCGGCCTGGTCGAGCCCGGAATGGCGGTGGCGCTGTCCGCCGGTACCACCACCGCCGCGCTGGCCGCCCGGCTGGCCGAGGTACGCGGGCTGACGGTGGTCACCAACTCGATCCCGGTGGCCGACGCGCTCTACCAGAATCCCCGCGCCGACCAGACGGTGGTGCTGACCGGCGGCATCCGTACCCCGTCGGACGCGCTGACCGGCCCGGTCGCCGAGGCGGCCATCGCCGCACTCAACGTCGACCTGCTCTTCCTCGGCGTGCACGGGATGAGCCCACGTACCGGCTTCACCACGCCCAACCTGCTGGAGGCGGCGGTGAACCGGCGGCTCATCGGGTCCGCGCGCCGGCTGGTGGTGCTCGCCGACCACACCAAGTGGGAGACGATCGGCATCGCCACCATCGCGCCGCTGGAGGAGGCCGACGTGCTGATCACCGACGGTGGTCTGCCACCGGAGGCCCGCCGGCAGCTCGGTGAGCAGGTCGGCGAGCTGGTGGTGGTACGCGCCGACTGAGCACACGACCTGCCTCACAGCCACTTCTCAGCCCCGCCGTCTAGGGTGCCGTGACGAGCGCCCGACGGTCCATGTCGGAGCGCAGTCGCACGGGAGTGACCGATGGTCTTCAAGAAGATGTTGAGCGCGTTCGGCGTGGGTGGCCCGAGCGTCGACACGGTGCTCACCAACCCGAACACCCGGCCCGGGCTGACCCTGGACGGGCACGTCAACCTGGTCGGCGGCGACAGCCCGGCGCGGATCGAGCAGATCAACCTCGGCCTGGTCACCCGCGTCGAGATCGAGGGTGGCGACCACGAGTACGCGGGCGTGATGGAGTTCCACCGGATGCCGGTCAGCGGCGCCTTCGAGCTGGCCCCGAAGCAGCAGCTCTCCATCCCGTTCCAGATGCCGGTGCCGTGGGAGACCCCGATCACCGACGTGTACGGCCAGCGCCTGCACGGCATGACGATGGGCCTGCGCACCGAGCTGGCGGTGGCCCGCGCCGTCGACAAGTCGGACCTGGACCAGGTGTCGGTGCACCCGCTGCCGACCCACGAGCGGATCCTGGAGGCGTTCCAGGCGCTGGGCTTCCGGTTCAAGCACGCCGACCTGGAGCGCGGCCACATCTACGGCGTGCCCCAGACGCTGCCGTTCTACCAGGAGATCGAGTTCTTCGCCGCGCCGCAGTACGCGCAGACGGTCACCGAGGTCGAGTTGACGTTCGTGACCAGCCAGCAGGGCGTCGAGGTGATCCTGGAGTGCGACAAGCGCGGCGGCTTCCTCAGCCCCGGGCACGACGTCATCGGCCGCTACTCGGTCCCGCACAGCGACGCCGCCCGTACCGACTGGGTGCAGGTCGTCGACGGCTGGCTGCGGGAGACCACCGGCCGTTACGGCAGCATGCGGGCCCAGGGCTTCGGCATGCCGCACGGCGGCCACGGCTACCCGGGTCACCACGGCTACGCCGGCCACGGGCGGCGCGGCCCGGGCATGGGCGGCGTGGTCGCGGGCGCCGCGCTGGGTGTCGCCGGCGGCATGATCGCCGGGGAGATGCTCGACGACGCGTTCGACGGCGGCGGCGACGACTTCGGGGACTTCGGCGAGGAGTGAGCGGACGCGACGACGCCCCCGGGACGGATCCCGGGGGCGTCGCCGTTCGCGCGGCGTACGGTCAACGTCCGCGGCGCTCCTTGCCGGAGCGGCGCGCGCTGCCCGCCTTCGACAGGCCACGGCTGACCAGGTACGCGCCGGTCAGCGCGGTCAGGTACCACCACGCCTGGTTCGGGTTGTTGATGTTCAGGCCGTTGGTGGCGGCGCCTCGCCAGAACGCGGCGATCACGACGACCGCGACCGCTGCGGCGTACACCCAGAACTCGGTGGTCAGGAACGCCTGCTTCGTCTCCGTACCCGGGGACGGCATGTTCTCCCGGTGACCGTCGTGCATCGACGGCATGTGCCGGGTCGACGTGTCCTGCATGCTCGACCGGTTCTGGACGTCGGACATCGGCCGGTTCATCGGCCTGGTGGATGCAGCCTGCGTGCTCATCTGGTCCTCCTCAGGATTTGATGAGTCGTTAACCTGCACACCCTCGCCCCGCTACCGCAGGTCGGCCACGGCGCGGTTCGCGCTCTGTGGCGGGGGCACCCTGGGTCTACCCGGGGCCGGAGACAAGGTAACCGCCGGTCACCGTCGAATGGCCGCCGCGCTCGGCTCGCGGCCGGAACCGGACACCGGGGCGCACACCGGGCCTTTCGCCGCCGGTTCCGGTTTCAGCCACCCGCCCTCGGGCACGCACCACCGATACCCCGAGAGAGCTGCGAGGTGGTTGACGTGCGTGAGGACGACATGCGGCAGGACGCCGCCCGGCGGGCCGAGCAGCGGGTCGCCGGAGGCGTGTACGGCGAGGGCGCGCTGGACGAGGTCACGGTGCCGCAGACCGACGTCGAGCGGATGCGGCAGGAACTCGACCCGGACGACCCGGCGGACGTGCCCGTCGACCCGACGGTGCTGCGCGACGGCGGGCCGACCCGGGGTCAGGGCGCGGTGACCACGACCGGCGGTACGGCGGGTCCGGCGAGTGTGCGCCGGGTGGCCCGTCAGCCCGAGAAGCACCCGGGCAAGGTGGCCCCGACGACGACCGGTGACGCGAGTACGGGTGGCTTGAGCACCCCGGCCGGCGGTTCCACGAGCGACAACTCGGCCACGGGTGCCCAGGTGGGCAACTTCACCGACAACCGCCCCAACCCAGGCTGACGGGTTCACGGGACGGCGGGACGGCCTCCGCCGCCCGCCGTCCCCCGGTGGGGGTTAGGGGGTGCGGAGGATGCCTAGGCGCTGGGTGGCTCTGGTCAGGGCCACGTACAGGTCGCTGTGGCCCCTGGGGGACTCGGAGACGATGCGGGCCGGGTCCACCACCAGCACCGAGTCGAACTCCAGGCCCTTGGCCTGCTCGGTGGTCAGCACCACGATCCGGTTCGCCAGCTCCGGCTGCTCGCCCACCGTCGCCTCCGGCAGTGCCGCCACCACCGCGCCGCCCAGCTCGGCCACCCGGCCGGTCGGCACCAGCACGCCGAGCCGCCCGTCACCGAGCGACGCGGCCTCCCGGGCGGTCGCCTCGATCAGCTCCGTCACGAGGCGGTCCGCCGGTACGGTCCGGTCCCACGGCGGTACGCCGGTGGCGCGTACCGAGCGGGGTGGCCGCAGCGCCCTGTCGATCTCGGCGAGCACGTCGGCGGCGACCGCCATGATCTCGGCCGGGGTGCGGTAGCTGACCGTGAGCTCCTCCAGCCGCCACCGGTCCGCCACGTACGGCGCCAGCGCCTCGCCCCACGACGGCGTGCCCGCGAGCGCGCCGGTCTGCGCCACGTCCCCGACGATCGTCATGGACCGGCTCGGGCAGCGGCGCATCAGCAGCCGCCACGCCATCGGCGACAACTCCTGCGCCTCGTCCACGATGACGTGCCCGAACGCCCAGGTCCGGTCGGCGGCGGCGCGCTGGGCGGTGGTGAGCCGGTCGGACTCCTCCTGCCGCTCGGAGAGCCGGTCGGCGTCGATCAGGTCGGTGACGCCGAGGATCTCACCGCCGTCGGCCTCGTCCTCCACGTCGATGGAACGGGAGCCGCGCCAGATCTCCAGCACGCCCTCGGCGTACTCGCGTTCCATCGCCCGGATCCGCTCCCGGCGGGCGACGGCGGCGCGCTCGTCCTCGCCGAGCAGTTCGGCGGCCTCGTCGAGCAGCGGCACGTCGGCGGGCGTCCAGCCGCCCGGCTCGCGGTGCAGCGCGGCCCGCTCGTCGTCGGTGAGCATCGGCGCGGCGGTGGCGATCCGTTCCGGCGAGGCGTACAGGTCGGCGAGCAGGCGCTGCGGGGTCAGCACCGGCCACAGCTCGTCCAGCGCGGCCCGGATCTCCGGCTCCTCGCGCAGCTCGCGGCGGATCTCCGCGCGGTCGGCCTCGGAGAGCAGGTTCTCCCCGCCCAGCGGGTCGGCGCCGATCCGCTCGGCCACCTGGTCGGCGAGCGCGTGCACGATCTCCACGTCGAACAGGGCGCGGGCCAGGTTGTGCGGGCGGCCGGTGCGGCGTACCCGGTCGCGGGCCTGCCGCACGGTCTCCGGGTCGAGCGTCAGCACCTCCCGCTGCGGCAGCTCGATGGTGACCGGCTCGTCGGGCACCCACTGCCGGTCGCGGACGGCGGCGGCGAGCACGTCGGCCAGCACCGCGCGGCCCTTCAGCGCCGCGGTGGTGGCCGGCTCCGCGCGGCGGGCGTGTACGCCGGGGAACAGGTCGGCCTGGGTACGCAGCAGCACGCCGGTCTCGGCCAGCGTGGGCAGCACCTGGGAGATGTAGCGCAGGAACGTGGCGTTCGGGCCGACCAGCAGCACGCCCCGGGTGGAGAGCTGCTGGCGGTGGGTGTAGAGCAGGTACGCGGCCCGGTGCAGCGCCACCGCCGTCTTGCCGGTGCCGGGCCCGCCCTGCACCACCATCACGCCCGGCAGGTCGGCACGGATGATCCGGTCCTGCTCGGCCTGGATGGTCTCGACGATGTCGCGCATCCGGCCGGTACGCCCGGCGTTGAGCGCGGCGAGCAGCGACGCCTCGCCGGTCAGCTCCTCGTGCGCGGTGGGGGAGGCGGCGGCGATGTCCAGCACCTCGTCGTTGAGCCCGGTCACCTTCCGGTCGCGGGTGCGCAGGTGTCGCCGGCGGCGTACGCCCTGCGGGTTGGCGGCGGTGGCCAGGTAGAACGGGCGGGCGGCGGGGGCGCGCCAGTCCATCAGCAGCGGGTCGTAGTCGCCGGACGAGTCGAAGATCCCGATCCGGCCGATGTAGCGGACCCCGCCGTCGTCGCCGTCGAGGCGGCCGAAGCACAGGCCGCTCTCCACCGCGGAGAACTGCTCGACCTGGTCGGCGTACATCGCGACCGTCGAGTCGCGCTGCGAGCGGGCCTGCTGCGTGCCACCGGTGTGGCGCAACTCCTCGTCGAGCCGCCGGGCGGCCTGTTCCCGCATGCCGTCCAGCCGGTCGTACAGCATCGAGACGTATTCCTGTTCCCGGCCGATCTCGTCGTCCTGGCGCAGGTCAGCCGACACGTCGGAGTGCGTTGACAATCCGGCTCCTCATTGACTAGAATTGCCGCAGGAATGGCATTCAGAAGCCATTCCTTTTTTGTGCCTGAACTGAGAAAGATAGCGCGTCGGCAGCCACCCGACCAAGCCCGGACACGACTCGGGGCCCGGCCGGCGTCAGCCGACCGAGCCCCGGGCATGGCGATTCTCAGCCCTTCGCGGCCTCGTAGAGCCGCTCCGGCGTGACCAGACCGGCGATCACCCGGCCGTCGTCGGTCAGCAGCACGCTGAACAGCTTGCCGCTGAGCAGCCGGCCGCTACCCCAGTCGCCGCTGACCTTCGGCAGGTCACCGAGCACGCCGGCCAGCATCTGGGCATCCGGCGCGTCCGCGCCGGCCTTCGCGCCGCCGCCGGTCGCCGCGTCGCCGATCTTGGCGACCACCACCGTGGTCCAGCCGGTGCCGACGGTACGGACATCCGGCTTCTCGGCGTCCTTCGTCTCGAACCGCTTACCCGCCGGTCCGGGCCGCTCGCCCTCGGTCGCCTCGGTGACCTTCACGCCGGGCGGCGGGTTGAACCGGAACTGGTCGGCCTCCGGCGTGCGGAAGTCGACCTGGGTGAACGCCACCTGGAACGCCGGCTCGTCCTGCCCGTCGGCGAGCACCTGCAGGCGCAGCGGCACGTGCTCCTTCGCGTCCAGCGCGATCCGGACCTGGTGGACGAGTGACGCCTTGTCGCGCGGCGTGAGCACCAGCTCGTACGCGTCCCGCCCGGCGACGGTGGCGGTGCGGCCGACGGTGACCGCGGTGGTCGGGTCGATCGCCTCCAGCGCCCGGTCCGCGGCGTCGGCCGGGGTGGCCGGCACGGTGGCCCGCTCCGGCGCGTCAGCTGGCAGCAACCGGTGCGTGGCGGTGTTCTCCCGGCTGTTCCAGGTCCAGACGTCCCGCCCGTTGCGCAGGATGTCCTGCTCGCCGAGCGTGTCGACGAGCGCGAGCCGCTGCCGGTCCTCGCCGCCGTACCAGACGCGCAGCGTGTGCGTACCGGAGACCAGGCCGGCCAGGTCGTTGCCGGTGGCCTGGCCGGCGAGCGCGGCGATCGGCGGCAGGCCGAGGTCGGCGCGCTGCACCACGGTGCCGGAGAGCCCGTCCAGGCGGGACGTGCGCAGGTCTTCCAGGAGCTGGGCGGCGCTGCGCGGCGGTAGTGCCGGGTCGGCGCCGGCGGCGAACGTGCCGACGGCGGCGCCACCGCCGATCACGGCGACCCCCGCGGTCACCGGGACCAGCCAGCGCAGCACGGCGCGGTTCTTCATCACTGACATAGTGTGCACCTCCTGCGCTCCATGCTGCGCGAGCGTCGCTGTGACCACGCTGAGGAGATCCCCTACGGGTGAGCCCGTGGTGGCACCCTGGACCGGTGCGGTTGCTGGTGGTGGAGGACGAGACGCGGCTCGCGGCGGCGCTGCGCCGGGGCCTGTCGGCGGAGGGTTTCGTGGTCGACGTGGCGGCTACCGGCCCGGACGGGCTGGACGCGGCCCGGCACGGCGAGTACGACGCGATGATCCTCGACGTGATGCTGCCCGGCCTGTCCGGGTACGAGGTGGTGCGCCGGCTGCGCGCCGAGCAGCGCTGGCTGCCGGTGCTGATGCTGTCGGCCAAGGACGGCGAGTACGACCAGGCAGACGGCCTGGACTGCGGCGCCGACGACTACCTGACCAAGCCCTTCTCGTACGTGGTGCTGCTGGCCCGCCTGCGGGCGTTGCTGCGCCGTGGCGCGCCCCGGCGGCCGACCGTGCTCACCGTCGGCGACCTGCGCCTGGACCCGGCCCGCCGCCGGGTCACCCGGGCCGACACCGAGGTGGTGCTGACCAGCCGGGAGTACGCGCTGCTGGACTACCTGATGCGCCGCCCCGGCGAGGTGGTGTCGAAGACCGAGCTGCTGGACCACGTCTGGGACGCCTCGGTCGACACCGCGCCGAACGCGGTGGAGGTCTACGTCGGCTACCTGCGCCGCAAGATCGGCCGGGAGCGGCTGGAGACGGTACGCGGCGCCGGTTACCGGCTGGCCACATGAGCCGGTGGATACGCGGCCCGTTGCCGCGACTGGGCCTGCGGGCCCGGCTGCTCGCGCTGGGGGTGCTGGGGCTGGCGGTCGGGTTCGCGTTCGGCGGGACGCTGCTGCTGGGCGCGCTGGGCTGGACGCTGCAACGCTCGGTCGACGAGGAGGCGCTGCGTACCGCCGACGCGGTCGCGTTGCTGACCGCCGAGGACGCGCTGCCGGACCCGCTGCCGGTCGCGGGCGGTCAGTTGCGGGTGCAGGTGGTCGACGCGCAGGGCCGGATCCGGGCCGCGTCGATCGACGCGGACCGTCTGGTGCCGATGCTCGGCCCGGACGAGCTGCGTCCCGGGCAGCGGCAGCGGCTGGTGGTGGACGGGCGGCGTGTCGGCATGCCCGGCCCGGTCCGGGTGGTCACGGTGCCGGCCGGCACCGCGCAGGAGCCGCGGACGGTGCTTGTGGCCAAGTCGCTCACCGACGTGCGGCACAGCCTGCACGTGGTCCGCAACCTGCTGCTCGTCGGCTTTCCGCTGCTGGTGGCGGGGCTCGGCGTGGTGGCCTGGCGGGTGGTGGGCGCGACGCTGCGGCCGGTCGAGCAGTTGCGCAGCGGCGCCGCCGAGATCACCGGGCGGGCCGGGGCGGAACGGCTGCCGGTACCGGCCGGGCAGGACGAGATCCACCGGCTCGCGGTCACGCTCAACGACATGCTGGACCGGCTGGCCGCGTCCCGGGACCGGCAGCGGGCGTTCGTCGCCGACGCCGCGCACGAGCTGCGCAGCCCACTGACGAACATGCGGACCGAGCTGGAGGTGGCCCGGCGTCTCGGCGACGACACCGACTGGCCGGCGGTCGCCGACGACCTGCTCGCCGACACCGAGCGGCTGAGCCGCCTGGTGGACGACCTGCTGCTGCTGGCCCGCCTCGACGAGCAGGACGCCCGGCCGTCCCCGGTCGGCCCGGTGGAGCTGGGGGAGCTGCTGCGGACGGTGGCCGCCCGCTATCCGTCGCCGCCGGTGCGGCTGACGCCGCCGGACGCGCCCCGGTGGGTCGAGGGCGACGCGGGGGAGCTGCGCCGGGTGCTGGTGAACCTGGTGGACAACGCGCTGCGGCACGCGTCCTCGGCCGTGGACCTGGCGGTGACCGGGCCGGACGGGGCGTACCACCTGGTCACGGTGACCGACGACGGGCCGGGCATCCCGGCGGCGGACCGGGAGCGGGTGTTCGCCCGGTTCACCCGGCTCGACGACGCCCGGGCCCGCGACGCGGGCGGCGCGGGCCTGGGCCTGGCCATCGTGCGCGAGCTGGTGCGCCGGGCCGGCGGCACGGTGGAGCTGGCCGACGCGACGCCCGGCGCCGCCGCGCCGGGGCTGCGGGCGACGGTACGGCTGCCCGCGCTGGCCGAGCCCGAGCCGGAGTGAGCGGTCAGCGGCGTTTCGTGCAGACCGGCCCGGTGCGGGCGACGCTGTCGGTGGACCAGACCAGCGCCACGGTGAAGCAGTAGTCGGTGGTGCGGTCGAGCCCGTAGGCGATGTAGTCGGCCGACCCGGCGGGCAGCGTCGCGAACGTGCCCTGCGGCTGCCCGGCCCGGCCTCCGGCGACCACCACCGGTCCCTCCGCGCCGGCCGGGTACGTCCAGCTCAGCACGATGCTGTCGCGCCGGTCGGTGAGGGTGAGCTTCCCGGGCGGCGTACCGGGCTTGGCGGCGGCGGGGGTGGACGGCGCGGGAGCGGCGGAGGTCGCCGGCGGCGCGCTGGAGGCCGGCGGCGGGGTGCCGCGGCCGTCGTCGACCCGGGACACGCCGGCGATCACCGCGATGGTGCCGAGCAGCAGCGCCACCGTCACGCCGAGCACCACGAGCGGCAGCCAGGGCCGGGCGCGTCGCTCGGCCGCCGGTGGCCGGGGCACGTGCACCGGCAGGTAGCGCGACGGCGGCTCGGGCGGGGGCGGCGGCACGCGGCGTACCCCGTCGGGCTGGTCGTCGGCGAGCCCGACCACGGTGGGCGGCAGCGGGTCCGCGCCCGGCCGCCACGGCTGTTCGGCCGGGTCGTCGGGCGGCCACGGGTAGTCGTCGAACCCGTCGGCCTCCGGTGCGGTACGCGGCGTCGGCACGTGCGCGGTCTCGGCGGCCCGTCCGGGCGGGTGGTAGAGCGGCGTCTCGACCGGCTCGTCGAGCGCGGGCGGACTGTAGGGCGGCAGGTCGTGCGGCCCTTCGGCCTGCGGGGGAACCCGGGCGGCGGGCACCACAGGCGTGGTCCGCGCGGGCGGCGGCTCGGGGGCGGGCGTGGGCGCGGGGCAGACGTGGTCCGGGTCGGCGGCGGCGCGGGCCAGCGCCGCCACCTGGGCGGCGAGCGGGTCGTCGAAGTCCAGGTGCAGGCGGCACAGCTCCTCGGCGAGCGTCAGGTGCTCGTGCGAGTCGGCGTACCGGCCGCAGTCGCGTTCCATCGCGCCGAGTTTCGCCAGCATCTTGATGCCGCTGGGGTGGCCGTCGCCGTAGACCTCCCGGTGCAGCTCCCAGGCGTCCTGCAACCGGTCGCGGGCCACCTCGCACTGGCCGCGCGCGTACTCCACGGTGGCCAGGTCGGCGTGCGCGGCCAGCACCTGCTGCGACTCCGGGCCGTCGCGGGCGGTCAGCTCGATGATGACGTCGGAGTAGAGCCGGGCGGCCCGGGCGTCGCTGCCGACCCGGTGCAGCACCGCGGCGAGCGTCGCGGCGGCGGTGACGGTGCGCTCGTCGGAGCGGCCGTACAGCCGGGTGGCGGCCGCGTACGCGAACGCTGCCCAGCCGCGGGCGGAGTGCGGCTCGCCGAGCGCGACGAGCACCTTGGCCTGGAGCCCGGCCGCCTCGGCCAGCTCGGGGGAGGCGTTGCCGGGGCGGGGATCGGCGTCGCTGAGCGCGTCGGCGAGCAGCCGGTGCGCGCCGTCGAGGTCGCCTTCGGACACCAGATGGTGCGCCTGGACGGTCAGGTCAGCGAAGCCGGAGGACACGCCCCATCGTGCTCGTCCGGCGACGGTATGTACAAGACCCGGAGTGGATCAGTTTGGTCCCGAATCCGTCAGGTGGCCGGCGAGCGCCTCGCTGATCCGGCGGAGCTGGTCGACCTGGGCCGGGCTGAGCGCGTCGAACAGGTGCCGGCGTACCCCCTCGACGTGGCCGGGCGCGGCGGCGGCCAGGGTGGCGAAGCCCTCGTCGGTGAGCACGGCGACCTGCCCGCGCCGGTCGGTGGGGCAGTCCTCCCGGCGGATCCACCCGGACGCCTCCAGCCGGGCGGCGGCGTGCGACAGCCGGCTGCGGGACGAGCCGGTCAGCTCGGCCAGCTCGCTCATCCGCAGCCGTCGGCCGGGGGCCTCGGAGAGGCGGACCAGGATCTCGTAGTACGCGTGCGGCATGCCCGCGTCGCGTTGCAGCTCACGGTCGAGCGTCTCCATCAGTCCTCGGGAGGCGGTCAGGAAGGCCCGCCAGGTCCGCTGTTCGTCGGGGTCCAGCCACCGGGTCATGACGCCCATCATATCGCCGATAGTTGAACGCTCAACAAAACGGGGGTACGGTCGGTGGCATGGGCATCCACCGACTCAACCACGCCGTCCTCTACGTCAGTGACCTGGAACGCAGCGTCGCCTTCTACCGCGACGTGCTGGGCTTCCGCCGGGTGCCGATGACGCCCGAGGGCTTCCAGGGCGCCGCCTTCCTCCAGGCGCCCGACTCCACGAACGACCACGACCTCGGCCTGTTCTCCATCGGCGCGGCGGCCGGGGCGTCCCAGGCCGGCCGGGCCACCGTCGGGCTCTACCACCTGGCCTGGGAGCTGGACACGCTCGACGAGCTGGCCGCCACCGCCGAGCGGCTCTCCGCCGCCGGAGCGCTGGTCGGCGCGTCCGACCACGGCACCACCAAGAGCCTCTACGGCCGCGACCCGGACGGGCTGGAGTTCGAGATCGTCTGGATCGTCCCGGCCGACCGGCTCGACGACGCCGCGCTCGCCGCGCGGACCCGCATCGGACGGCTCGACCTCGACCGCGAGCGGCAGCGCTACGGCGGGCAGACGCGCGGCGGCGTGGGCGTCTCCGTCCCGGTCTGAGCGGGGTTCACGGCCGGTCCCCGGGCGCCGTGCGGTAGAAACGGCACCATGTCCACCGACGCCGTCCTGCGTGAGCTGCTCGTCCGCCGGCTCGACCACTGGCTCCCCGCCGCGCTGCACCGGGCGCGGCGGGCCACGCTCGCGCTCGCGTACGCCGGAGGTGACGCACGCGGCGCGGAGGAGGCGCTGCGGGTGGTGGCCGAGTTCGCCGACCGGCTGCGCGGGCGGCGGCTGACCGTGCTGGTGGTGGCCGACGACGGCACCGACCTGCCGGCACGCCTCGGCGCCGCCGAGGCAGCCCTGCCCGCCGACGTCGCCGTGCACCTGGTGCCCGGCGGCCCGGACCGGCTGCCGGTGGCGCTCAAGGCCGCCGGTGCGGCCGGCGCGCCGCTGCTCGTCGTGGCCGACGGCGCCGACCCGGACCCGGCCCTGCTCGCCGCCGCCGCGTCCGGACGCCCGGCCGAACTGCTGCTCGTCACCACGCCCGGCCGGTCGCTGCGCCCGGCCCTCACCGACGCCGGGTTCCCGCTCGTCACCGAGGTCGAGCTGGTGCCCGACGGGGACGGTCCGGCGCGGCTGGTCGGCTACGGCACCGCCTCCGACCGAGGGCTGGAGGCGGTCAAGGACGCGCTCTGGGCGGTCGACGAGTACGCCGGTGTGCGCTACCGCGACCCGGCCGACCCGCAGGGCCGCCTGCTCGACATCTCGCTCGATCCCGAACCCGGCCCGCTGCGCCGGGAACTGCTGGCCGAGCTGGCCCGCTCGGGCCCGCAGACGGTCACCGAGCTGCGCCGCTTCGCCACCACCTCCACCGTCTACCGGGCCGCCGACGCCAACCGCGCGCTGGCCTCGCTGCTCGCCGCCGGCGCGGTGACCCGCGACCCGGAGCACGGCCGGCTGGGCGGGGACGTGACGATCAGCGCCGTGGAGAACGCTGGGTCATCTGCTTGACCACTATCGACGCCCCGGTGGCGACCACACCGATGCTGAACACCATCTGCGCGCACACCGCCACCCGGGCGATCTGACCCTGGGCGTGCACGTCGCCGTAGCCGACTGTGGTGAGCGTGGCGAGCGCGAAGTAGAGCGCGTCCACCCGGGTGTGCAGGCCGACGAACTCGCCGGGCCGGGTGTTGGCCACCACGTAGTCGCCGAGCGCGAAGACCAGCAGCCCGGCGATCAGCGCGACCGCGAGCCGGGTCAGCGCCCGGTCCTCGTCCCGGCCGGTCGGCTGGTCCCGGACGAGCTGGCGGCGGACCTGGCCGGTGACCAGGAACGCGATCACCGCCACCAGGACCAGCGTGCCCGCCGAGCGCAGGACCAGCCGCAGGCCGTTCGGGTCGGCCTCGACCGGCACCAGGAAGTAGCCGACGAGCATGAGCAGGCAGGCCGCCACGGCCCGCCGTCGTATCCGCCGCAGCGACAGGTCCGCCATGTGGCGATTCTCCGGCCACCGCAACGCCGTGACGGGCGGAACCGCGAACCCGGGCCGCAGACGACGAGCGGGGCGCCGGCGAATCGCCGGCACCCCGCCCGTCGCCTGGAAGGTCAGGCCTTGTCCTGCTTCCACGACAGCGGCCCCGGAAGGTCCACGCGGTGGGCGCGGGTGTTCGAGTTCCAGGACCAGCGGCCGATCTTGATGCTCCACGACGAGAAGCCGTTCTGGGTGAAGTGGAGGATCAGCGGCCCGTACTTCTTACGCTTGCGGAACTGGACGCCCATCGGGGGTGCCTCCTTCGTCTCCCTGCCTCTGCAGTCGTCTCCATGCCTTCGCGGCAACGAACATGCCCGGATCGACGATTCGCGAAACCCTGCCCGATCCGCTCTGGACGGTGGGGACCGACGCCCGGCAAAATCTCTATCCAACGGGTAGGTGTTAAGGAGTCGTAAATGCTGGTGGAGGCGTGCCGTAACAAAGCCAGCGATGAAAGTCTCACTGACTGGAAGGGCGTTGACCGGGATGGAGAGCGGTCGGCAGCATGAGGACATGTCGCAGCGGAACGAGCTTCTCCTCACCGCTCGCGTGCACGTCGACCTGGTCCGGCACGCGAGCGCGCTCTGTTGAGCCGAGCGCTCGTCGTTCCCTCTCCGCCCGTCCGTTCCCGCCGCCGGCGCACCGTGGCCCGGCGCGGTACGGCGTGCTCCCCGGCCCCGCGCGGGCCCCCTCCACCGCATCGTGGACAGATCAGGAGACTCCGCCATGCCCTCGACCCGATCGCCTCGGCGTGCCCTCACCGCCGCCGTCGCCCTGCTCGCCCTCACCACCGCCACCGCGTGCGGCGCCGACGCCACCGGCGACGCACAGACCAAGGAACTGCGCTACCAGGGTTCGGTCGGCCAGGTGACCCTCCCCGAACTCGCCGCCGACCTCGGCTACCTCGGCGACGTCAAGCTCAAGTGGATCGGCAACGTCACCGGCGGCCCGGCCGACATCCAGGCCACCGCCACCGGCCAGAGCGACTTCGGCGGCGCGTTCAACGGCGCGATCGTCAAGCTCCAGGCCGCCAACGCCCCGATCACGGCGGTGGTCAGCTACTACGGCTCCGACGCGCAGACCTTCCAGGGCTACTACGTGCTCGACGACAGCCCGATCCGCGGCCCGCGCGACCTGATCGGCAAGCGGGTCGGCATGAACACGCTCGGCGCGCACGCCGAGGCCGTCCTGCGTACCTGGCTGGGCCGGGGCGGCCTCTCCGCCGCCGAGATCGCCGCTGTCGAGCTGGTCGCGCTGCCGCCGGTCAACACCGAGCAGTCGCTGCGCGCCCGGCAGATCGACGTCGCCGTGCTCGGCGGCGTGATCCGCGACAAGGCCGTCGCCAACGGCGGCATCCGTACCGTCTTCACCGACTACGAACTGCTCGGCGCGTTCAGCGCCGGCAGCTACGTCTTCCGCGACGACTTCCTCACCCGTAACCCGGACACCGTCCGGACGTTCGTCACCGCAGTGGGCAAGGCGATCGAGTGGGCGCGCACCCAGCCGCGCGAGACCGTGGTGGCCCGCCTCAAGGCGATCATCACCGCGCGCGGGCGCAACGAGGACACCACGCTCGTCGAGTACTGGAAGTCCAGCGGCGTCGCCGAGCCCGGCGGCGTCATCACCGACCGGGAGTTCGCCACCTGGATCGACTGGCTGGCCGAATCCGGCGAGCTGAAGGGCGAGCGGCCGAAGCCGTCCGACCTCTACACCAACCGGTTCAACGCGGCCGCGACCCCCGGCGGTGGCGCATGAGCACCGACAAGATCCTCTTCGACCGGGTGCGCAAGGTCTTCCCGGGCCGGCGTGGCGGCGGCGGTGCGGTCACCGCGCTCGACGATCTCACCCTCGGGGTACGCCCCGGCGAGTTCCTCGTCGTCGTCGGTCCCAGCGGCTGCGGCAAGTCCACACTGCTCGACCTGCTCGGCGGGCTGGCCACCCCGACCGCCGGGCAGGTGCTCGTCGACGGCCACCCGGTCACCGGGCCCGGCCTGGACCGGGGCATCGTCTTCCAGCAGTACGCGCTGCTGCCCTGGCGCACCGCCGCCGGCAACGTCGCGTTCGGACTGGAGGCCAAGGGCCTGCCCCGCGCCGAACGCGCCGACCTGGTCGCGTACCACCTCGACCTGGTCGGGCTCACCGGCTTCGCCGACCGCTACCCGCACGAGCTGTCCGGCGGCATGAAGCAACGCGTCGCCATCGCCCGCAGCCTCGCGTACGACCCGGACGTGCTGCTCATGGACGAGCCGTTCGCCGCGCTCGACGCGCAGACCCGCGACTCGCTCCAGGACGAGCTGGTGCGGATCTGGCAGGCCACCGGCAAGACGGTCGTGTTCATCACGCACGGCATCGACGAGGCGGTGCACCTCGGCCAGCGGGTCGCCGTGATGACGTCCCGGCCCGGCCGGATCAAGCAGGTCATCGACATCGAGCTGGGCGACCGGGACGCCGAGGAGGACGTCCGGTCCACCGACGCGTTCCGCCACCACCGGCACCAGATCTGGACGCTGCTGCGCGACGAGGTACGCGCCGCGCAGTCCGCCGTACGCGAGGAGGCCCGCGTTGGTTGACGTCGCCGCACCACCGGCCCGGCCGGTGGCCGCCCCGCCCGCCCCGCCCGCGCCGGCCGTCGTGCCCCGCCGGACCGGACGCCTGCTCGGCCTCAGCGGCCGGGCGCTGCACCGCAGCGCCGCGCTGCTGGCGCTGGCCGCGATCTGGGAGACGGTGCCCCGCGCCGGGCTGGTCGACCGGGTCTTCCTGCCCCCGCTGTCCGAGGTGCTCGCCGCCTGGTGGGAGCTGCTGCGCACCGGGCAGCTCGCCGACCACGTCGGCGCCAGCCTCACCCGCTCGCTGACCGGGCTGGCCCTCGCCGTGGTCACCGCCATCCCGCTCGGCCTGCTGATCGGCTGGTACCGGCCGCTCGCGGACCTGCTCAGCCCGCTGCTGGAGGTGTTCCGCAACACCGCCGCGCTCGCGCTGCTGCCGGTCTTCGTGCTCATCCTCGGACTCGGTGAGACGTCGAAGATCGCCCTGGTGGTCTACGCCTGCTCCTGGCCGATCCTGCTCAACACCATCGCCGGCGTGAAGGGCGTCGACCCGCTGCTGATCCGCTCGGCCCGCTCGATGGGGCTGAACCACCTGCGGCTGTTCCAGAAGGTGATCCTGCCGGCGTCCGTGCCGACCGTGTTCACCGGCGTCCGGCTCGCCGGGGCGTACTCGATCCTGGTGCTCGTCGCCGCCGAGATGGTCGGCGCGAAGGCCGGGCTCGGCTACCTCGTGAACTACGCGCAGTACAACTTCGCGATCCCCGACATGTACGCCGGGATCATCACCATCTCCGCCATCGGGCTGGTGGTCAACCAGCTCCTCGTCGCCGGGGAACGCCGCTTCTCCACCTGGCGCGTCGACGTCACCACCGCCTGAGAGGAACAGCCATGTCCCGGACCCTGCACCTCAACGCCTTCCTGATGGGTGTCGGCCACCACGAGGCGGCCTGGCGGCACCCGCGCGCCGACCCCAGCCGCCTGGCCGACGTCCGCCACTTCCAGGAACTGGCCCGCATCGCCGAGCGGGGCACGCTCGACTCGGTGTTCCTCGCCGACGGGCTCGCCGTCGGCCCGGCCGTACGCCACAACATCCAGGCCGTCTTCGAGCCGATCACGCTGCTCGCCGCGATCGCCACCGCGACCGAGCACATCGGCCTGATCGCCACCGCCTCCACCACGTACACCGAACCGTTCAACCTGGCCCGCGCGTTCGCCTCGCTGGACCACCTCAGCGGCGGCCGGGCCGGCTGGAACATCGTCACCTCCGCCCAGGCCCGGGAGGCCCGCAACTTCAACCTCGACGACCACCCGGCGCACGCCGACCGCTACCGGCGGGCCGCCGAGTACGTCGACGTGGCGATCAAGCTCTGGGACAGCTGGGAGGACGACGCGCTGACCCTGGACACCGCGGCGGGCGTCTTCGCCGACACCGCCCGGGTGCACGAGATCGACCACGCCGGGGAGCGGTTCCGGGTCCGCGGACCGCTGAACACGCCCCGCCCGCCGCAGGGCCGGCCGCTGCTGGTGCAGGCCGGCTCGTCCGCCGACGGGATCGCGTTCGCCGCCCGGTACGCCGAAGCAGTGTTCACCGCCCAGCAGACGCTCGCCGACGGCCAGGCGTTCTACGCCGCGCTGAAACGGGCCACCGCCGACGCCGGCCGTGATCCGGAACTGGTGAAGGTGCTGCCCGGTATCGCGCCGGTCATCGGGGGTACCGAGAAGGAGGCCCGTGCCCTCGCCGACGAACTGGAGGCCCTGATCGTGCCCGAGCACGCGCTCGCCCAGCTCTCCGGCATGACCGGGCTCGACCTGACCGGGCTGCCGCTGGACGGCCCGCTGCCGGATCTGCCCGACGCCGGCACCGTGCAGTCGCACCAGAGCCGCTACCAGCTCGTCGTCGAGCTGGCCCGGCGGGAACGGCTCACCCTGCGGCAGCTCATCGGCCGCCTCGGCGGCGGACGCGGGCACCGCGTCGTGGTCGGCACCCCGGAACAGATCGCCGACCAGATCGAGCTCTGGTTCACCCAGGGCGCCGCCGACGGCTTCAACGTCATGCCACCGCTGCTACCCGATGGGCTGGAGGCCTTCGTGGACCACGTCGTACCCCTGCTGCGCCGGCGCGGGCTGTTCCGGTCCGCGTACACCGGGCGTACCCTGCGCGAACACTACGGCCTGCCCCGGCCGGCCAGCGTCTACGCGACCCGTGAGCTGGTGGCGTCGTGACCACAGTGGACCGGCCCGGCGCCGGGACCGTCGAGCTGCGCCCGGTCGACGTCGACTCGTTCCGCGGCCTGCTACGCCGCCAGGCGTCCACCGTCACCGTGGTCACCACGCCCGGCCTGCGCGGCAACCGGATGCGGCCGGACCTGCCGCCGGCCGGCTTCACCGCGACCTCGTTCACGTCGGTGTCGCTCGACCCGCCGCTGGTCTCGGTCTGCCTGGGCCGCGCGTCGTCGAGCTGGCCCACCGTCGAGCAGGCCGAGCACGTCGCGGTGCACCTGCTCGCCTCCGGCCAGCAGGAGATCGCGCAGATCTTCGCCACCAGCGGCATCGACAGGTTCAGCGCCCACCCGGGCTGGACCACCGGGCCGTTCGGGGTGCCGCTGATCGGCGACGCGCTCGCCGTGCTGCTGTGCCGGGTGGTGCGCCGGATCGAGGCCGGCGACCACACCATCCTGCTCGGTGAGCCGCTCGCGCTCGGCGCGGGCGAGGACGGCGACCCGCTGCTGCACCACCGGGGTGGCTACACCACCACGCTCGGCGACTGGCCCGACGCGTGGTGACCACCGCCGCCGACGAGCTGATCGCGCTCGACCGGGCCGCCCAGGACCTGCTGTTCCGGGCGGCCCGCACGGCAAACGCGTTCACCGGCGAGCCGGTCACCGACGAGCAGGTCCGCGCCGTCCACGACCTGATCCGGTACGGCCCGACAGCGATGAACGCCCAGCCGTTGCGGGTGCTGCTGCTGCGCTCCGCGGCGGCCCGGGCCCGGCTGCTGCCGTACGTCAGCTCCGGCAACCGGGACAAGACGGCCTCCGCGCCGCTGACCGCTGTGCTCGCCGCCGACGTGGACTGGCACGACCGGCTGCCCGAGCTGTTCCCGCACCGCCCCGGCGCCCGCGACTGGTTCACCGGCGACCCGGCCGGCCGGGAGGCGCAGGCCCGGTTCAACGCCGCGCTCCAGATCGGCTACCTGCTGGTCGGTGTCCGCGCCGCCGGGCTGGCCGCCGGACCGATGGCCGGATTCGACGCCGCAGGCGTGGAACGGGAGTTCTTCCCCGGCGGCCGGCACCGGGTGCTGCTGCTGATGAACATCGGCCGCCCGGCGCCGGACGCCTGGCGGGAACGGCTGCCGCGCCTGCCCTACGAGGAGGTGGTCGACACCCTGTGAGTCAGCGCGGCTCCCACGCGTCCGGCTGGGCGGTCAGCTTGCGTACGTGCGCCGGCAGCCGGCCACTGACCAGCTCGTCGAGGCTCACCTCGTCGACCACGCGGCGCACCGAGGCGCGTACCGCCACCCAGAGCCGGGGCAGGTTCTCCGCCGCTCCCTCGTACCTGGTCTCCTCGGGGCGCAGCCCGCGTACCCCGGCGAGCGGACCGTCGACGGCGCGCAACACGTGCCCGATGGTGATCTCGCGCGGCGGCCGGGCCAGCGTGTAGCCGCCCTCGGCGCCGCGCTGGGCCCGGACGACCCCGGCCCGGCGCAGGTCGGCGAGGACCGCCTCGAGGAACTTGCGCGGCATGTCCTGCTCCGCCGCGATGGCCTGGGTGGACAGCAGGGTCGGGTACGCGGTGGCCAGGCTCAGGGCTGCCCGGACCGCGTAGTCGCCGCGCGCGGAGATCTGCACAGTGCCATCATGCCTGGCCGCCGGGCGCGGGGGAGTCGGCGGGCGGCCGGGGTCGCACCAGACGGACGGGCAGCGGGCGCTCGCGCTCGGCCCGGAACGTCCCCGGGCTCACCCCGACCTCCCGGGTGAAGAAGCGGCCGAAGTTCGTCGGCTCGGGAAAACCCAGCTCCCGGCCGATCGCGGCGATCGACTCGTCGGTGGCGGCGAGCAGCCGGCACGCCTGCAACGCCACCCGCTCGTCGATCACCTGTTTGGCGCTGCGGCCGGTCACCGCCAGGCAGGCCCGGGTCAGGGTACGCACCGAACACCCGAGCTGGGCGGCGTAGTCCTCCACCCGGCGGGTGTGCCGGTAGCCGCGTTCCACCTCGCGGCACAGCCGCCGGAACGTCTCCGTCTCGGCCCGGGGCGTCGCGCCGTCGCCCGGATGCGGCAGCAGGCTCAGCCGCAGCAGCAGGACGGCGAGCTGGTGACGCAGCAGCGCCGCGGCGGCCGGCACCAGCGCGTGCCGGTCGGCGTCCACGGCGAGCTGGCTCACTTCGCTGATCACCGCGTCCTCGTCCTCGCCGGCGAGCTGGCGGTGCGCCGGTACCGCGTCCGGGTCGACGTCGAGGCCGCGCAGCGCGTCCGGCCGCCAGCTCACCACCGTCGCGTCGAGCTGGGCGCCGACGAACCGCAGCGCCTGGCCGGGATGCGCGCGCAGCAGCGTGCCCGGACGGCAGGGGACCGGCCGGAAGTCCAGCTCGGCGGTGCCGTGGCCGTGGGTGACCAGGATCAGCAGATCACGGTCGAGCAGGACCGGGCGGGGCCAGCCGGGCTCGGCGGCGAGGTCGCCGAGCACACCGGTGACGATCTCGTCGGTGCCGGAACGGAGCTCCGGCAGACCGGTGCGGGTGGCCGGGGAGGGCTGACCGGTAGTGACCATCATCCCGACGGTAACCGGAGCGCCCGCACGTTGCATCTCGACGCTTTCACCCGCTCGGGCCGCACTTGTCGGCAGCCGAGCCGGACGGTTAGGTTACCGATCGGTAAGACCCCGGGCCGGCGTGCGTTGCGCACCCGGCCGACGCGGCCCCGGCCGACCGGCCCGCGGCCGGGCGACGGCGATGGGATGGGCATGACGGATCTGTTCTCGGTCGACGGCAAGACGGTCCTGGTCACCGGTGGCTCACGCGGGATCGGGCTGATGATCGCGCGGGGCTTCGTCCGGGCCGGCGCCAAGGTGATCATCTCGTCGCGCAAGGCGGACGTGTGCGAGTCGGTCGCCAAGGAGCTGTCCGCCGAGGGCCACTGCGAGGCGATCCCGGCCGACCTGGGCAGCGACGCGGGCGCACTGGCGCTCGCCGAGGCCGTGCGGGAGCGTCACGACCGGCTGCACGTGCTCGTCAACAACGCCGGCGCCACCTGGGGCGCGCCGCTGGAGGAGTACCCGGAGGGCGCCTTCGACAAGCTCTGGGCGGTCAACGTCAAGGCCGTCTTCCGGCTCACCACCGCGCTGCTGCCGCAACTTCGGGCCGCGGCCGGCGCCGACGACCCGGCCCGCGTGATCAACATCGGGTCGATCGACGGCATCCGCGTGCCGTGGATGGAGGTGTACGCGTACTCCGCCACCAAGGCGGCGGTGCACATGCTCACCCGTGGCCTCGCCCACCAGCTCGCCGGCGAGCAGATCACCGTCAACGCGATCGCGCCCGGACCGTTCGAGAGCAAGATGATGGCTTTCGCGCTGGACGACCCCGAGTCGCGCGCGGCCATCGAGCAGCAGGTGCCGCTGGGCCGGATCGGGCGGCCCGAGGACATGGCGGGCACGGCGATCTACCTGGCGTCGCGGGCGGGCGCGTACCTGACCGGAGCGGTCATCCCGGTCGACGGCGGGATCACCACGCGCGGCTGACGCGTACCCCCGGTTCGGAGACGGCCCGGGGCCGCGCGGACTCGGCAGATCCGCGCGGCCCCGGGTGTCGCCGTGTCAGCGACCGGCCAGCAGCCGGTTCACCGCGGTGTCGACGTCCAGGTGCTCGGCCTCGCGGCCGCGCGGGACGACGACGTAGGTCCGGCGCAGGAAGCGCACCAGCACGCTGCGCGGAACCTCGAACAGGGCGTTGCCGTCCGGCGACGACAGCGCCAGCGCGACGAAGTCGCCGCGCGGGGTGGCCCACGGCCAGACCCGCACATCACCGATGCCGGCCGGCTCGTCGAGCCCGGTGACCAGCAGTTCGCGAGCGAACGACCAGCTCACCGCCTCGCCGCCGGCGGACTCGGCGTGGAACAGGACATGGACCGCATACGGGTCAGCAGGGTCGTAACGCAGACTGGCACGCACCGGCAAGGCGGTGGCGTCAGGCGCGACGAGCCTTAGCGACGTCTCGACCTCTACGGTCGTCGGTCGGATGACACTCATGGACGTTCTCCCCCCGGCACCGCTGCGGAACGCGCGTGTCCCGCTTTTCCCATACTCAGGTGCTGCTCCTGGCTACGCTCCGCCATACGCTGACTTCACCCAGTGGTGGGAAGGGGTTCCGAAAGCCCCCGGGACCGCGTGGCCCCGCGTAGAATTTCCGGTTCCGCCCACTCCGTCGTTCCGCCCGGCAACGGGTGGTTCAGTCGTCGACTTACTCCGGTAACGTCCAGTCGTGAGCAGGGGTGACGGTCCCGCGCGACACTGGGGGTGGAAATGGTCACGAGGGGCTCCTCGGTGACGTCGCGGACCACGGCCGAATCGCCGAAAGGTGCGGCCCGAGCAGCCGAAAGTCGGGGGTACGAGGTGCCGGTGGAAGGGCGGTCGCAAGGCGCTCTCATGGAGCAGCGCCAGCGGCGACGGGGCTGGCGGCTGCGCCTGCACACCACGCTCGACCTGATCCGCGCCAACCCCACCGGCCGCGTCGCCCTGAAGATCTTCATCGGCATCCTCGGCGCCATCGTCGTCACCGTCGGTATCGCGCTGATCCCGCTACCAGGGCCCGGCTGGCTGCTGGTCATCGCCGGCCTCGGCGTCTGGGCGGTCGAGTTCCACTGGGCGCGACGGCTGCTCGCGTTCACCCGCCGGCACGTCAACTCCTGGACGCAATGGGTGAAGATGCGGTCGCTGGGCGTGCGCTTCGTGCTCGGGGCGGTCGGGCTCGCCTTCGTGTCCGTGGTGGTGTGGCTGTCGCTGAAGTACAGCTTCGGCATCGACGTGGTGGCGGAGGCGCTGCACTACCTCGCGACGCACTGAGGCCCGGTTTTTGGTCCGGGCGGGTGATCGGGTAGAGTCATGCGCGCTGAGGGCGATTAGCTCAGCGGGAGAGCGCTTCGTTCACACCGAAGAGGTCACTGGTTCGATCCCAGTATCGCCCACGCAGGTCAAAGGCCACTTCCCGGCTTCGGGAGGTGGCCTTTCTGCTTGCGTACAGCAGCTTTGTACAGCAGTTCTCGTCAGCGACTCAGCGACTCAGGGAGTCGCCGAGGCGCTTGAGTGCGTCTCTCGTCTTTGTCGATGTGACCTGCGTGTAGATCTCCATCGTTACGGAGAAGCGGGCGTGCCTCAGCACCTGCATGGCGACTCTGGGGTGGACGTCGAGGTCGGCCAGGAGGGTGGCGCAGGTTCTTCTGGCGTCGTGGACGGTGATCGGCTTGACGCCTGCCTTGTCGCATCGCGTCTGCCAGGAGCGTTGGAAGTTGCGGGGCTCGATCGGGGTGCCGTAGCGGGTGGTGAAGACGAGTCCGCCTTCGTGCCACGCCTTGCCGGCGGCTGCTCTCGCCTCGTCGCGTTGCTCGCTTCGCAGTTTCAGGGCCGTGAGGCAGATGTCGGGCAGGGGGAGGGTGGCGTCGGATGCCTGGGTCTTGGTGTCGCGGTGCAGAAGCTGCCCGCGTACGCGTTGGAGCTGGCGGCCGATGGTCAGCTCTCCGGCGTCGAGGTCGACGTCCTCCCAGGTGAGTCCCAGCGCTTCGCCTTTGCGGAGACCGGTGACGAGGACCAGGGCGTAGGCGGCGTATAGCGGGTCGTCGTCTGCTCTCGCGGATTCCAGGAACTTCCGCGCCTCGTCGCTCGACCAGGACCTACCCCGCCGACGGCGGGCCGTGGCGAGGGTGACCGCGACGGCGGGGTTCTTGGTGATGAGGTCTTCGGCCTGGGCGTGGGTGAGGGCGGCCCGCAGCGCGGCCCGGATGTCGCTGACCGTGCGGGTCGACGGGACTGCCTGGCAGCAGCGGCCGACCGCGCAGCAGCGCCGCTTGTGCTTCGGGCGGGCGGCGTCCTTGCCCTGGGCGCAGCACTGGCAGGTCCGGGCGACCTGGTTGATCCACGTCTGCACGTCGCGGGACTGGAGCCGGTCGAGTCGCTTCGCGCCGAGGCCGGGGGAGATGTAGAGGCGGACGAACGTTTCGTAGGCGGCGAAGGTGAGGGGTGCCCGGTTCGGCTGGACTATCTCGGTGAGCCAGTAGGTGAGGAAGCTGCCGACCGTGGGGACACTGGTCGCCACCGGGCCTTGCTTCGCCTGCTGGTGCAGCTTGATCCACTTGTCGTGGACGGCGTCGCGGGTCTTGCCGTAGACGTACTTGCGGGTGCGCCGGCCGTCGGGCTTGGTGACCCAGACGTAGGCGGCGAAGCCGTTGCGGTACGGGAAGATTGAGCCTTCGCCGTTGGCTCGTGCGCGTCCGGGCATCAGGCGGCCTCCTGGCGTTCGACCTGTTCGCGGATGTAGTCGTCGACCCATTCGGGGAGGATGCGGCGGTACTTGCCGTCCTTGATGGAGCGCAGCTCGCCGGTGGCGATCTTCATCTTGACCTTGGAGATGCCGAAGCCGAGCAGGACGGCGACCTCGGCGGGGGAGTACCAGCGCGGGGTGAGGTGTCGGCTCATGCGGCCACCCAGGTCTCGTGGGCGAGTTCTTCCCGTCCGATGCGTCTGCTCTCGCGCCGCTGGCGGGCGGCGGTGTTGGCGAGCAGGGCGTCTCCCTCGGAATGCCAGCCGGAGCCGATGTAGGTGAGGGTGCCGACGCTGATCGTGTCGGCCGGTTCGTCGTCCTCTTCGCGGCGGTAGGTGGCGCGGGTGTCGCGGAGCTGGCCGAAGGTGACGGAGTAGCGGCGGGCCTTGGTGAGGAAGTGGCCGCCGAAGCCGAGCATGTGCGCCCAGCGCCGCAGCCCGGCGTAAGCGTTCGGTTTGGTGTCAACGCTGTCTTGACGGTCGTCGGCGGTTGCGGCGCCGCCGGCTGTGTCGGTGTGGGTGGGGCGGCCGAGGTGCCAGCAGGCGTCGATGAGGCGGGCGACGTGGTCGCCTCCGGGGTCGGCGTAGTCGTCGACCGTGGCCGGGGTGAGTCGGGTGGAGGAGTGGCCGGTGGCTTCGGTGGCCTTGGTGGCGTACTTGGCGAGGTACGCGGCGACCTTGGCATCGGTCAGTTCGCCGTCGCTGCTGTTGATGCGTTTGACGTCGACCTGCTCGCCCCAGGCGATCAGCCAGCCTTCGGGCCGGTCGGGGTGCGGGGGTGTGGTGACGGTGATCTGCCGGGCGGCGGCGCGGATCGCGTCTTCCAGGTCGTCGACGGTGATGCCGGCCGGCGGCGGTACGAGGCCGTCCGGATCGTAGGGGTCAACGCCGTCCAGGCGCAGCAGGACGTGAAAGTGCACGGCTGCGCGGCGCTGCATCTCGGCGACCTTTCCGTGCGACACCCGCACGGGCGGCACCCAGCGGACCTTGCCGGAGGCGGTGACGATGCCGACCTTCGGAATGCCGCGTCGACGGCACGTTGCGCCGACGTGGCGTTCGGCGGCTTGCTTGGTGCGTCGCCACAGCTCGCCGGAGAAGTAGTTCCAGACGACCTGGTGGGCGTGGTCGTAGCAGTCGAGGCACAACGGCTGGCCCAGCTGCGGATCGTCGGCGTCGTGGCGGGCGAAGCACGCTATGGGCTGCCCGTGCGGGCAGGTTCCGGCGTTGCTGCGGGCGCGGCAGGGTGCGGGTCGGCAGTCGCAGCGTTGCCGGTTACGGCAGGTGTGGCGGGGGACGTGGCGGTGGTGGACCGGGCCGAAGGACGGGGCGGTGAAGGTGGCGAAGACGACCGGGTGCCGGCCGACCGAGGCGGGGACGCCCTTGCCGCCGGTAAGGCCGCGACAGACGACTTGGTAGGCGTCGCCCTGGTAGACCCAGGCGCAGCCCGGGCACACCGATTCGCGGCGGTTACCGCACGCCTTGTACAGCGTCCGGTCGGGCAGCTCGTCGGTGTGCTGCTCGCTCAGGACTCGGCCTGTGTTCCGGTCGACGGCGGCGATCGTGCCGCTGAGGCGGACCGGGCGAGCACAGCCGCCAGCGGGACGGGTGTGCTCCAGCCAGCCGGAGAACTCCGGCGTAGCGGCGCGGCGCAGGGCCTGGGCGTCACGACCGGCGGCGAGGCCGGGGCGGTAGGTGGTGAAGATGGCTGTCTCCTCTTGCGGGGGTGGCAGGGACGGGAGACGAAGCACCCCCCAGCCGTGGACGCATGTCCGCTGGTGGTGTTCGTCGTGTCTCCTGGCACCGCCGAGAGGGCGGCTCACGCCGGAGGGCGGAACCGTGGTCGTACCACTTCCCGCCGATCGGTCATGTCCTTTCACGCTCGTGGACGTAATGGGCCGGCACGGGTGGGGAGCCTGGACTGTCGGCATCCGGCGGGTTGCAGCAGGCTGCCCCCACCCGTGGAGGTGCGCGAATCCGGGCCATCGTGGACGGCAGGGAAGGCCGTGCTGGGCCGATCAACGGATTCAGAAACGGCACGGCGGCCGGTGCGATTGAGAGCCGGCGGGACGTGGCCCGCATCAGCGGCAGGAAGGCCGCTCGGCATCTCCGACGTCGAGTCCAGCGATCCGGCAGGAAGGCCGCGCTGGCGTGCTCGACGAGCGCCAGAGTAGCACCGGGTACCGACACGTCAACCCACCCAAGTCCGCCAAAGAACCACCACACCTGAGGCGGTGGTCAGTCAGCCTGCTCAGGTGGGAAGTCGTCGGCGAAGGCAGCGTCGGCTGCTGCCGCCGGCATGCAATCGTGTTCGTGGGCCCAGGTGCCTGCATCGTGGAGCACGGGCTCCGGCCCGTCGTCGGTGACGAAGGTGAAGTCGACGCGTTGAGGCAGGGTGCGCAGCCCGCACTGTCCCTCGATGGGCTTGAGCCGTTCCCACTTGCACTTTGCGGCGACCAGGGCGTCGGCCACCTGAGCGAAGGTCAGTCTCGCGGGCAGAGCGATAACCTCCCCGGACTGCGCTTGGCTCGGCAGCTCGACCGTCCCTCGCCAACTCTGGACCATCACCGAGGTAATGATCCGGCAGCGGCATACGACGAACTCGACATCACCGTAGGAGTACAGGTGCGGCCATCTGTGGCCTCTGTCGATCCGCCCGATGTCCCACGGCATGCCGTACACGGCAACGACCTCCGGTAGACGGGCACCGGGATAAAGGAGGCCGACCTGGCCAGTTGCGCCGAACGCTGCCAGGACGTCGAGCGCCTCCATGCTTCTAACCTCCCCCGGATGACCGTCTCTCCGGCTCACAAGCCAGATGACCAACCGTATGGGTCCTGTCAAGCAGCTGGTGGGCGCGATCATCGAGCATCTCCCGTGTCAAATCACCGGCCGGCTGTCGGCGGTGTGGGAGGATTTTCTTTACATCGATCAAGGCGGCCCGCAACGGGCCGCACGCGCCGCCGCCTGGGCGCGCGTCCGTCGCTCCGCTGGCGCTCCGACTCCGGCCACGCAACACGCCCGGCGGCTGGCGCGGAAGCGGGAAGCCCAAGGGGCCGCCGCAGAACGGCAGGGCGGTTGACCGGGTGGTGGTGGGCCGGCAGCCGGCCGGGCCGCGCGGCCACGAGTCGGCGCGGCGTAGGGAAGCGCACGCCGGCCGCCTCGGCGATCTGGCGGCGGTCGCGGGGTTGCGGTTACTGCGCCTCCGGCGGGGGCGCTCGGGCTCCGAGATGGTTGCAACCCCGTCAGCGCGTTGCGGTCCGTGGGTGGTTGCGCTGGCCATCCCGCCAGCCGACGACCGGGGCAAGCCGAGCAGACCCCCGCCCGACCCGCCAGCGTCCGACCATGCGTCAAGGCCGTCTTGACGTGGCGGGCCGGGCGGCGGCCCCCTCCCCGGAGGGCGGGTCGACGGCAGACGGGATGGTCCAAACTCAACCTAGTTGGATGTAGGCCGAGACGGTGAAGAGTGACCTGCAGAAGGGAGTTCCCGCCCGATTTGCTGACAGCTGGACGGGAACTCCCTTCTCCCACTAGCGCAGGCTA
>NZ_JBMVFV010000061.1:0-35975 GCF_049538395.1 Micromonospora sp. AB353
GGCAGCCGACGGTGCGGGCGCGGCCGGGTCGGCCACGGTGAAGCGGTACGACCCCTGGACCGGGTGGCCGTCGCGGGACACCACCCGGTACGCGACCGTGTAGGTGCCGTTGCCCAGCGGCTCGTCGATCGTCACCGTGCCGGTGGCACCGTTCACCGCCGGTGCGGAGGTGGGGACCTGACGCTGACCGGCGTCGCTGACCGTGATCGTGGTGTAGGAGGGGTTCAGTCCCTGCATGAACCGCAGCGTGACCTGCGTCGGCGCGGCGGTGAGCCGGGCGTCGCGCGCCGGCGTGGCCTCCTGGAGGGAGTTGTGCGCCGCCGCGGGCGTGGCCGGGGCCAGCAGCAGGGCGGTGAGGGCCGCGGCGAGCAGCGCGGTGACGGAACGGGTACGCATGACGCGCCTTCCTGTGGTGGTCAGCCGAGCAGCTGCCGGCCGATCCAGCCGCCCTCGGGGCAGCCGGGCGGTACGGCGAAGACGGCGGAGCCGATCGGGGTGGTCCACTCGTTGAGCAGGTCGCGCTCGGCGAGCCGGCGTTGGATGGGCAGGAACTGAGCGGCGATGTCGGCCTGGTACGAGGCGAAGACGAGCCCGCTGTCCGCGTCGCCCTCGGGCGTCGGCACGCCGTCGTAGTTGTAGGGCCGGCGCAGGATCTTCTGCCGGTCGTCGGTGACGTGGGCGCGGGTCAGGTGTGAGAAGTCGGGGATGACCGTGAGCCCGTCCGGGCCGAGCGCGGCGAAGTCCGGCTCGTCGTGTTCGGCCCGGCCGGTCAGCGGCGCGCCGGTGTCGAGGCGCCGCCCGACGGCGAGTTCCCGGTCGGCGCGGCCCAGCAGGTCCCAGGTCTCCAGGTTCATGCTGATCCGCCGTACGACGAGCGTGGTCGAGTCCCGCAGCCAGTCCGGTCCGTCGGTCACCCACACCGCGGTGTCCGCCGGCGTGCCGGGCTTCGGGTTGGCGGTGCCGTCCAGCTGCCCGAACAGGTTGCGCTGGGTACGCCCCGGCTCGGCGCCGGCGGCCCGGCGGAAGCCCTGCTGCACCCAGCGGACGACGGCGAACGGACGGCTGTCCTTGACCAGGACCCGCTGGGCGTGGGCGACGGTGAGCGGGTCGTCGGCGCAGATCTGCAGCAGCAGGTCCCCGCCGGACCAGCGGGGTTGCAGCCGGTCGATGCCGAACGCGGGCAGCTCGGCCACCGAGGCGGGCCGCCGGTCGTCGAGCCCGGCGGCGGCGTAGAGCCCGGGACCGAAGCCGAACGTGACTGTCAGCCGGGCCGGCAGCACGCTCAGTTCCGGTTCGGTGTCGGCCAGCGCCGGGCGGCCCTGGGTGAGCCGGGCCGCGTCGTCGGAGAGCAGCCGCAGCATCCGCCCGAGCGCCGCCCGGTCGGTGCCGGGGCGCAGCGTGAACGCGACGAACGCCGCGTGTGCCTGCGGGTCGGTGGTGACCCCGGACTGCCGGGCGCCGTGGAACGGCTCGACCGCGTCGCCCACCTGGGCCACCGGGACGGCGTTGCCGGGGCGTACCCCCGGGCTGCCGGAACGGACGGCGGTGAGGGCGCCGGCGCCGGCCAGCGCGCCCCCGGCGGCCATCGCGCCGCCGGTGAGCAGGCCACGCCGGCTCACCCGGCGGGCCGTGGCGGGACTGTCGTTCATGACGTCGGGCTCATGCTCATCTCCGGCATCGGGGACTCACCGTGACCGGGTGCGTAGGACTCCTGGGCGCCGGTGAACGGCTTCGCCACCGCGGTGAACGTCTGGGTCCGGCCGTCGGCGAAGGTGAGCGTGAAGGTCAGTTCGTCGCCGGCCTTGACCGGCTCGGCGAGGTTCATCAGCATCAGGTGGTCGCCGCCGGGTTCCAGCGTCGTGCTGGAGCGCGCCTTGATCACGATGCCGCCCTCCTTGGCCTGCATGACCATCTTCCCGTCCTTCATGGTCATCTCGTGCAGTTCCATGGGAGAGACCTCGGTGGCCGCCTTGGTGATCGTGACGTCGGTGTCGCCGTCGTTGGCGAGCGTGGCGAACGCGGCGGTCATGCCCTTGTCGGCGGCCTTCACCCAGGGGTCGCGGATGGTGAGCACGCCCGCCGCCGCGCTCGCCGGAGCCGAGGCCGACGCCGGAGCGGAGGGCGACGTGGCGGGGGACGGCGTGTCCGAGGACCCGCAGGCGGTGACCGACGCGGCGAGCACGGCGGCGCCGATCAGGGCCGCCTGGCGCAGGAAGCGGCGGCTGGTGGTGCTGGGCATGACGTCGTCCCCTCGAAGATCCGGTGTTCGTACCGTTTGTCGGCGCGGGACGCCGGATAGTTCCGGCCGGGGTGGTCGATCACGTCACAGCCGGTCCGGCGGACCGGCGCCGACCGGGGATCGGCGGTGTGGCCGGAAGGCATAATGGTTCCGGGTGTCACGTGGCGCGCCGGGTGCGGCCGCGGCCGGCCGAGGGTGCCGGGCGGGCGCCCGGACGAGGGAGGCGACGGTGACCCAGGTGACGACCGGGGCGACCCGCAACACCCGCCAGCGCGCCGAGGTGCTGGCGCTGCTGCGGGAGCTGGACGGCTTCCACAGCGCGCAGCAGCTGCATCAGATGCTCGTCCAGCGGCAGGCGAAGGTCGGCCTCACCACGGTGTACCGGACGCTGCAGATGCTCGTCGACAACGGCGAGATCGACTCGGCGCGGCTGCCCGGCGGCGAGCACCTCTACCGGCGGTGCAGCCAGAGCCGCCATCATCACCACCTGGTCTGCCGCCGCTGCGGCCGGGCCGTGGAGGTGGCCGGCCCGGCCGTGGAGCGGTGGGCCGACCAGGTCGCCGCGCAGCACGGCTTCACCGACGTCGGGCACACCCTGGAGATCTTCGGCACCTGCGACCGCTGCGCCGGCTGAGCGGTGCCGCGGGCGGGCGGTGGCCCGCCCGCCCGCGCGTCCCGGTCAGCAGTTGCGCAGCGTGGGGGACTGGTTGAGCAGCTGGCCCCGGCTGGAGGTGAACCGGCGGTACGCCTCGGAGCCGGCCGCGCCGGGGCGGAAGGCTGCCACCCGGTGGCAGTTCTGGAACGCCAGCGTCACCCCGAAGTGTCGTTCCAGACCGGCGCGGATCGCGTCGCTGGCCATCGCGCGCAGCAGTTGCCCGCGCTCGGCGTCGCCCGGCGGCGGCACCACGTTGTCGGCGAACTCGGCGTCGGACGCGGCCAGGTCGGCGGCCACCCGGCTGACCGTCTCCCACGCGTACGGCAGGGAGTCGCGGACGCAGGCGACGAACTCCTCCTCGTTCACGGGGCCGGTCTCGGCGGCGTGCAGCAGGGCGGGCGGAACGGTGAGCGACATGGGTCCTCCGTCATCGCTAACGAACACGGTTTCCATTACCGATTGAGCACACCATGCGACGGACGGCCCGTCAACTACCGGCGCACGCGAAACGGCGGGCGGACCCGAAGGCCCGCCCGCCGTCCGGCGGAGCGACGTGTCAGCGCAGACGCGCCTCGATCGCCTCGATGACGCGGGGCCGCAGCTCGGCGGCGCGGACCACCGCGTCGACCGAACCGACCTCGACCGCGCGCTGGATGCTGTGCACCCGGTCGAACTCGGCGGCCACCTCGCCCAGCTTCTCCGCCCGCACCGACGCGCGCAGCTCGTCCAGCTCGGCGGTGAGGGTCGCCCGCTCGGTGCCGGCCGCGGCGGCGACCTTCGCCTCCAGGTCGCGTACCCGCGCGTCGGCGGCGGTGCGGGCGGCGACCTCGCCGGCGAACACCACGGCGGCGGCGGGGGCGCCACCGAGCACCGAGGCGAACGACCCCTCGATCGCCAGGACCGTCATGTCCGGGTTGAGCGCCTTGGAGAAGACCACGAACGCGCCGCCGTGGTAGCGCGAGATCACGCAGAACACGATCGGGCCGCGGAAGTTGACGATCGCCCGGCCGATCTCCGCGCCGTACTCCAGTTGCAGCTTGCGCATCGACTCGGGCGAGCCGTCGAAGCCGGACAGGTTGGCGAGCACGACAAGCGGCCGGTTGCCGCTGGCCGCGTTGATCGCCCGCGCGGCCTTCTTCGACGAGCGCGGGAACAGCGTGCCGGCGGTGTACGTGTCCGGGCCGTCGGTGGGCGGGAAGCCGTGCCGGGGCACCGACCGGGACTCGATGCCCAGCAGGCACACCGGGATGCCGCCGAGGTGCACGTCCTGCACCACAGCCGTCTCCGCGTCGGCCATGCCGGCCCACCGCTCCAGCACCGGGTGGTCCTGGTCCGCGAGGGCCCGCATCACGGTACGGATGTCGAACGGCTTCTTGCGGTCCGGGTTCGCGGTGGCGGAGAAGATCTCGCCCACCGTGGCGAAGTCGCTGCCGGCCACCGCGTGCGGGTAGCCGCAGATGTCCCGGTCCACCGGGTCCATCGTGACCGCCCGGCGCGGGGCGTGCTCGCCCGGCGCGACGTACGTGTGGTCGTAGTGCGCCATCAGCACGTCCCGCGCGGCCGGCAGGTCCGGCGCCCAGTACTGCGCCTGCCCGTTCGGGCCCATCACCCGGTCGTAGCCGCCGATGCCGAAGTTGTCCTCGGCGGACACGCCGCCGGAGAAGTCGAGCGACTGCTTGCCGGTGAGCACCATCGCCGAGTCCGGCGTCATGACCAGCACACCCTTGGTGTGCATGAGCATCGTCGCCTCGGCGTTCCAGTACGGCTGCGCGCCGACGTTGATGCCCGCCACCACGATGTTGATCTCACCACCGTCCTGGGTGAACTCCACGATGCGCTTGAGCGCCGCGGCCACCCAGTCCATGTTCTCGGTGCCGGAGGTCATCGAGATCCGGGCCCCGGCGGACAACGCGTACCACTCCAGCGGCACGCCCATCCGCTGCGCCAGGTCCAGCGCGGCGATCACCCGCCGGCACTCCGGCTCGGACAGCGCGCCGAGCGACTTGGTCGGGTCGCCGAGCAGCACCACCCGGGTCACGCCCTGCGGGTGCCGCGGGGTCGGCGTGGTGACCACACCGGCCACGATCGCCGCCGTGTTGCGGCCCTTCGGCCGGTCCACCGGCACGAGCCGGTGGTGCGCGTCCAGGTCGTGCTCGACGAAGTCGCCCAGCAGCCCGGTCAGCTCGTACGGGTAGACCGTGTTGCGCCCGGCCGCGCGCAGCACCTTCAGCCGGTAGTCGTCAAGCGGCTCGACCGGCTCGGCCGGCGGCTCGCCCACCGTGAGCTGCGCGTGCCCTGTCACGTCGAACGTGATCCGCACGCCGACCTTCGTCAGCTCGCCGGTACGCCGGTCGCGCTGCCGGGCGATGAACAGGATCTCCTCCAGCTCGGCACCCACAGTGGTCGGGCGTACCCGGCCGGCGATCAGCTCCATCTCCTCGCGGGTCAGCTCGCTCGGCGGCCACACGTAGACGACGATCCGGTTGGTCGGGAACCGTGACTTCGACGGCCGCCGCGACTGCGCCCGGCGGATCGAGTCGATGCAGGCCGCCACCGTGTCCTCGGTGGTCGGCAGCGCCACCAGGCGGCCGTCCTGCTCCCGCAGCCCGGTCAGGTCACGCACCTGCGCGAACGCCACCAGCCGCTGGTCGGACGGGTTCTGCCGGGCGACCGCCTGGAACAGGTAGACCTCCTCGTCCAGCGACGGCAGCCGGGTCAGGTCGAACTCACGCAGCCGTTCCAGCTGCATCCGCTGCGCGATGTACGGGTGCAGGCCCCGGATCAGCCGCTCCTCGGCCATCCCGCCGCCCTGCGCCGGGCGGAACGTGACGTGGTGGTGCATCACCGCGCCGGCGCGTCCGGCGACAGTGGTGGTGAGGCGGCGCACCTGCTGCGGCAGCGGGTGCGCGTTCACCACCTCCAGCAGGGCGGTGGCGGTGGCGTCCAGGTCCTCCGGCTGGTTCTCCCAGGCCAGGTAGACGTCCGCGTCGACGGCCTCGCAGTCCCGGGCCACCTCGGCCAGCCCGCGCAGCGCGTCGCCGAGCGCGTCGAACCGGACGGCGGCCGAGACCACGCTCGACCCGTCCCGCCCGGCCACCACGAACGTGCAGCCACCGGCGGTGCGGGTGCTGACCTCGGTGAGCGCCTTGTTGCCGTAGTAGCGGCGGGTCAGCACCTCCAGCATGGCCGCGTTGTCCACGTCGTTGCGGACCAGGCGCTGGCCGAGCAGCCGGACCAGCGGCTCGGTGCTGCGCACCATCTCGGCGATCCGCTCGGCGCGGTCCGGCGCGTCCGGCTGCGCGTCGAGGTGCCGCAGGTGGGTGCGGACCTGGGCGTAGACCCGGGCCCGGTTGCGGCGCAGCAGCGGCTGGGCGAACCAGGCGAACACCACGCCCCGGGCCAGGTCGGCGACCACCGGGAAGCGGACCTGGGTGGCCGCGACGAGCCGCTCCAGCGCGAGACCGGCCGGCTCGCGCAGCGCCTCGTCCGGCGGCGGCTCGCGCAGCCAGGAACGCAGCAGCGCGGCGATCACCGTGGCGTCGGCGGCGGCCCGCTGCTGGGCCAGGAAGATCCGGAAGACCGCGGCCTCCAGCTCGGGGGAGCGGTCCAGCTCGGTGACGCCGTAGTGGGCGAGCGCCTTGGCCAGGCGGGCCCGGAACGAGTCCGGCGAACCGGCCCGCTCGACGTCGAGGCTCTGCAGGTAGGTGTGGAAGTACTCGCGGGCGCTGTGCACGTGCCCGCCCGGCCCGTCGTCGCCGCCGGGCCGGTTACGGCTCAGCTCGGCCAGGTCGGCGAAGAGGTCCACCAGTTCCAGTTCCTCGGCCAGCGGCCGGTGCCCCGCCTCGGTGGCCGCCCGGCGCGCGTCCAGGTAGTCGTCGAGCACCCGCCGCTCGTCGTGCGGGTCCACGTCGTAGCCGAGCAGCAGCGCGCACAGGTCCTCCTGCCCGCGCTCGGCCCGGGACCGCGCCGGTACGTCCGCGGGCGCCGTGGGCAGGTCCAGCTCGACAGCCGGTCCGGCCGGGCCGGCGGCCGTCTCGGTGCCCTCCTCCGCGATCGGCTCCAGGCGCAGCAGCGGCGCGCCGGCCTCGACCTGGGTGCCGACCGCCACAGACGACTCCTTGAGGCGGGCCCGGAACGGCGCCCGCAGCACCGTCTCCATCTTCATCGCCTCCAGCACCAGCACCGGTGCGCCGGCCTCGACCTCCGCGCCGACCTGAAGCGGCGTGGCGACCACCAGCGCCGGCATGGGGGAGCGCAGCACGCCGCCCTCGTCGCGGCTGATCCGGTGCGTCACACCGTCCACCTCGACCAGGTGGACCGGGCCGTGGGTGTCGGTGAGCAGGCGGAACCGGGCGCCGTTGACGGCGATCTGGCCGGTGTGCCGGTCGAAGCGGTCCAGCTCGACGTCGGCGGTGCGCACGTCGCCACCGGCCTCGACACCGACCCGGAACCGGTGCGCGCCGACCCGGGCCACCCGCATCCGGTAGGTCACGCCGCGCAGCTTCAGGTCCAGCGGCCGGCCGCTGCGGTGCTGCACCTGCGGGCGTCCGCCGGCCGCGGTGGACAGCAGCCGCTGCCGTTCGGCGGTCTCGTCCTCCTCGTACGCCTCGATCGCGGCGGCGGCCAGCGCCACGGCGGAGTGCCGGTGCGCGACCAGGCGGCCCTCGCCGCGTACCCGGTCGATCCAGCCGGTGTCCGCGCTGGCGTCGATCACCTCGGGCTGGTCGAGCAGGTCGAGCACGAAGCTCTTGTTCGTGGCGCCGCCGGCGATGACCACAGTGGTGTTCGCCATCGCCCGGCGCAGGCGGCCCAGCGCCTCGTCCCGGTCCCGGCCGTACGCGATGATCTTCGCGATCATGGAGTCGAAGTCGGCCGGGATGGTGTCGCCCTCACTGACCCCGGTGTCGACCCGAATACCCGGCCCGGCGGGCAGGTCCAGCCGGGTGATACGGCCGGGGGAGGGCGCGAAGTCGCGGTCCGGGTCCTCGGCGTTGAGCCGCGCCTCGATCGCGTGCCCGCGCTCGACCGGCGGCTCACCGGTCAGCCGCCCGCCGCCGGCCACGTGAAGCTGCGCCTTGACCAGGTCGAACCCGGTGGTCGACTCGGTGATCGGGTGCTCGACCTGCAGGCGCGTGTTCACCTCCAGGAACGCGAACAGCCGGTCGCCCGGGTGGTAGAGGAACTCCACGGTGGCCGCGCCCCGGTAGCCGACGGCGACCGCCAGCCGCTCCGCGGATGCCTTCAGCTCTGCGGTCTGCTCGGGGCTCAGCACCGGCGACGCGGACTCCTCGATCACCTTCTGGTTGCGCCGCTGCACCGAGCAGTCCCGGACGCCGAGCGCCCACGCGGTGCCCTGACCGTCGGCGATCACCTGGACCTCGACGTGCCGGGCGCCGGTGACCAGGCGCTCCAGGAACACCACGCCGCTGCCGAACGCCCGCGCCGCCTCCTGGCTGGTGCGCTCGTAGGCGTCGGCCAGCTCGGCGTCGCTGCGGATCACCCGGATGCCGCGCCCGCCGCCGCCGGCCGTCGCCTTGAGCATCAGCGGATAGCCGATCGAGGCCGCCGCGCGTAGCGCGTCGTCCAGGCTCTCCACCGCGCCGCGGCTCCACGGCGCGACAGGTACGCCGACCTCCTCGGCGATCAGCTTCGCGCCGATCTTGTCGCCGAGCTTGCGCATGGCATCAGGGCTCGGCCCGACGAACGTCACGCCGATCTTCTCGCACAGCTCGGCGAACGCCGGGTCCTCGGCCACGAAACCCCAGCCCACCCACGCGGCGTCCGCGCCGGTCTCGACCAGCGCGCGCTCCAGGGTCTTCAGGTCGAGGTACGGGCGGGCGGACGCGGGGCCCAGGTCGTAGGCGACGTCCGCCTCGCGGACGAAGGTGGCGGTACGGTCGACGTCGGTGTACAGCGCGACGGTCTCGATCCGGCTGCCGGTCTCCGCGGCCAGTTCCCGGACCGCGTGGATGAGCCGCATCGCGGCCTCACCACGGTTGACGATGGCGACACGGGTGAACACGTGACCGTCCCCTTCGGTTGACCCACAGTGGCGCGCCGGGCGCGGCGATGCCCCCGGCTCGCCTCACCTTTCCGGCTGTGCGCGGGCGGCGCCATGTCGTAACGGCCGAACCCTGAGCGGGGACCGTTGTAGGAACCGAACAAAAGTTTTTAGCCAGCCACTCACTACCCGCCGGTACGCGATACGGCGCCGGACCCGAGCGGGTCCGGCGCCGTATCCTGCGCTGCGTGCTCAGCCCGGGATCTCCCGGGGGTCGCGGCTGCGGGGGTACGTGTTCTTCTCGCCGATCGTGCCGTCCTGCTTCTTGATCACGTGCTCGGCACCGCGTTCGGCCGCCATCTCCCGGCCGGCCGCTTCGGCCTCCGCCTTGGTGTCGTGGCGGCTGGTCGCGCGCTCGTTGCCCTCCGGGCGGTTCTTCCACTGCCCGTCCTGCTGGTAGGTGTCGATGTCGCCCTTCGCCATGCCGTCAGCTCCCTCGTTCGCGTGTCCGATGACAAATGTCTGCCCATGCGAGGGGAGTGCTAATCCTGACGGCGCCGGACGACCCGGGCCGGGCGGGGGAGGAGACCCCGCCCGGCCCGGACCCGTGGTTCACGCGGCGGCGCGCAGGCCCTGCCAGGCGCCGTACCCGCCGAGCAGGTCGGACACGTCGGCGTGCCCGGCGTTGCGCAGCAGGCTGGCGGCGACGGAGGAGCGGTAGCCGCCGGCACAGTGCACGACGACCGGCCGCCCGGTGGGCACCTCGCCGAGGCGGTGGGTCAGTTCGGCCAGCGGGATGTGCCGGGAGCCGTCCACCGCGCCCTGCTCCCGCTCGCGGGCGTTGCGGACGTCGAGCACCACCGGCGCGTCCGGACCGTCGAGGGCCGCGCGCAACTCGGTGGCGGTGACCCGGCTGGCCCGGGTCATCTCGGCGACCATCTCCAGGAAGGCGCCCTCGGGCTCGCGCAAATAGCCGATCACCCGGTCGAAGCCGATCCGGGCGAGACGGACGACGATCTCCTCCTCCCGGTCCTGCGGGGCGACCACGAGCACCGGCCGGTCGGGCGCGACGACACTGCCGGCGGTCTCGGCGAACCGGCCGTCGGCCGGGACGTTGAGCGCGCCGCGCAGGTGCCCGGTCGCGTACTCCTGCGGGTCGCGGGCGTCGACCACGACGGCGCCGTCGGCCCGGGCGGCCAGGAACTCGGCCGGGGTGAGCGGGCGGGCCGGCCGGGCGTGGTCGAACAGCTCGCGCGCCTTGCGGTTGAGCACCGCGTCGAAGGCGAAGTAGCCGGGCGCGGCCGGCTGCCCGCCGGTGACCAGGGCGAGGAAGCGCTCCTCGCTCATCGGCGCGCAGGCGTAGTTGGTGCGGCGCTGCTCGCCGATGGTGGACTGCCGTTCGGTGGACAGGTTCTTGCCGCAGGCCGAGCCGGCGCCGTGGGCGGGGAAGACGCGCACCTCGTCGGGCAGGCCCATCAGCTTGTGCTGCACGCTGTCGTAGAGCATGCGGCCGAGTTCCTCGGCGGTCACGCCGAACGAGGCGAGCAGGTCGGGGCGGCCCACGTCGCCGATGAACAGCGCGTCGCCGGTCAGCACGCCGTACGGGACCGGGTCGTCGGCGTGTTCGTAGACCAGGATGCTGATCGACTCCGGCGTGTGGCCCGGGGTCTCCATGATCTCCAGGGTCACGTCGCCGAGGCTGATCCGTTCGCCGTCGCTGAGCTTGCGGCTCGGGTACTCGGTCTCGGCCCGGCTTCCGTAGCCGATCCACGCGCCGGTCGCGGCGGCCACCTCGAGGTGCCCGGCGAGGAAGTCGGCGTGGAAGTGGGTGTTGACGACGCCCTCGATCGTCAGGCCGTGCGCCTTCGCGTCGGTGAGGTACTCGTCGATGTCCCGGCGCGGGTCGACGAGCACGGCCCGGCCGGTGCGGTCGTCGGCGATCAGGTACGAGGCCTGGGACAGGCAGTCGAGGTAGTACTGGGTGAACAACATCGGCCGTGCTCCTTCTCCTGGTGATGAGGGGTCTGCTCAGGCCACGTGGCCCGGCCTGCCGCCCTTGGCTCGTACCGCCAGCCCGGCGTTCGTCCACGCCCGCATGCCGCCGGTCAGGTCGTGCACCTCGTGGCCCGCCGCGGCGAGCAGCTTGGCCGCCCGCCGTGACCGCGCGCCGGACCGGCAGACGGTCACCACGGGCCGGTCCGCCGGCACCTCGGACAGCCGCTCCGCGAGCCGGCCGAGCGGGATGTGCCGGGCGCCGGGGGCGTGTCCGGCCCGCCACTCGGCGGGTTCCCGGACGTCGAGCAGCAGCGCGCCCGCGCCGGACAGCGCCGCCGCCTCCGCCGGGGTGACCCGGGCGACGCGGGGGCCGAGCAGGCGGCGGAGGAAGCCGGTGCGCGGAGCGGCAGCCGTCTCCGGGCGGCCGGTCACGGCCGGCTGCCCGCGGTGACCGGGTGGCCCGAGCGCACCCAGGCCGAGGTGCCGCCGGTCACCGACAGGGCGGTGATGCCGGCGCGTTCGAGCAGCTCGGCACCGACCCGGCTGCGTCCGCCGGCCTCGCAGATCACGTAGACGGGGCCGGTGCGGGGCACCTGCGTCATCTGGGCGGGCAGATGACCCAGCGGCACACAACGGGCGCCGGGGACGTGGCCGCCGAGGTACTCGGCGGTCTCCCGGACGTCGATGACCGTCGCCCCGTCGGCGTGGGCGGTGGCGAACGTGGTCAGGTCGACCTCGCGCATGGGCGTTCTCCTTTCGGATCGGCTATACCCCCGGGGGTATCTGCTCTCGACGGTAGCGCGGCGTCCGGCCGTCCGCCACCCCCTGCTCGTCCGGTGGTGCCCGTTTGCCGGAACGGCAAGGTTCCTTGCTGTCCGGCCGACGGCGGCGCACGATGGCGGGGCCCGGACGGGAGACGCCCGGCGGCGAGGAGGCAGACATGACGGGGCACCACCACGAGCACCCGGCGGCGGACACCGACCCGGCCCGGTTCTGGGACGAGCGGTACGGCCAGCGGGACCGGATCTGGAGCGGCCGGGTCAACCCGGTCCTGGCCGAGGTGGCCGGCACGCTGCCCCCGGGCACCGTGCTCGACCTGGGCAGCGGTGAGGGCGGCGACGCGGTGTGGCTGGCGTCGCAGGGCTGGCGGGTCACCGCCGTGGACATCTCGTCCGTCGCGCTGGACCGCCTCGCCGTGGAGGCCGAACGGGCCGGGGTGGCGGAGCGGATCACCACCGTCCGGCACGACCTCACCCAGGGCTTCCCGCCCGGCCGATACGACCTGGTGTCCGCACAGTTCTTCCAGTCGCCGCTGGTCCTGCCCCGGGAGACGGTGCTGCCCCCGGCGGCCGAGGCGGTCGCGCCCGGCGGCCGGCTGCTCGTCGTCGAGCACGGCGCGCCGCCGCCCTGGGCCGGGCCCGACACCGGCCACCACCGGTTCGCCCAACCGGAGGAGATCCTGGCCGCGATGAACCTCGACCCGGACGGCTGGGACACCGAGCGGCTGGGCGCGGCGCGCCGTACCGCGACCGGCCCGGACGGCCAGACCGGCGAGCTGATCGACCACGTGGTGCTGGTGCGGCGCCGCTGACCGCCGCGCCGCCGGTCAGGCCCGCGCGCGCGGCCGGGTCAGCAGCAGCACCAGCAGCCCGGCCGCGCACAGCGCGGTGCTCATGCCGTACGCCCACCGGTAGCCGACCTGCGCGGAGAGCCCGAGCAGCGGCCCGGCGAGCATGGCGCCGATCGGGAACGTGTTGGTGAACAGCGTGGTGGCCCGGCCCGGCTCGCCCGGCAGCAGATCCTGCACGTAGGCGATGCCGACGCCGGACACCGCGGCGATGAACAGCGCGTTCACCGGCTGCGCGAGCAACAGGACCGCCACGCCCGGCGCCGTCGCTGCGGTCGCGTAGTAGGCGACCCCGCAGGCGGCGCCGACCAGGATCAGCGGCCGCAGCCGGACCCGCGCGGTCAGCGCGCCCAGCCCGAGCATCAGCGGGATCTCCAGCGCCGCGCACAGGCCCAGCACCAGCCCGGCGCGGGAGGGGTCGTCGTCCAGTTCGGCGTCGATGAACAGCGGCAGCGCCTGCACGGCGAGCGTCAGCGGGCACTGGAGCAGGACGAACGCGAGCGCCGTCGACGCCAGCCGCAGCCGGGACGCGCCGGGCGGGCCGGGCGCCGCGCCGTCCGGATCGCCCGCGACCCGCCGCGCCGGCAGCGGCAGCTCCTCCAGCCGGAACGCGGCCACCAGCGCGGCCAGCGCGTACATGACGGCGGCCATGCCGTAGACCAGGCGGAAGCCGCCGGCCTCGAGCAGCACTGCGGCCAGCGCCGGCCCGGCCACCCAGGCCAGCGAGAACACGGTACGCATGAGGCTGACGCCGAACGCGGCCCGCGTCGGGTCGTCCCTGTCGAACAGCGCCCGGGTGTACGCGAACGACTGCGGGAACAGCGAGTTCGCCAGCGCGGTGGCGGTGGCGGTCAGCCCCAGCAGGATCCAGTAGTCGCGGACGTACGCGGTCGTCCCCGCGCCCACCACACCGGCCAGCGCGGCGCCGACAAGCAGTGCGCGCCGGATCGGCAGGCGGTCCGACAGCCGGCCGATCAGCGCGGAGGCGACCACCCCGGACAGCGGGGCGACGACCAGGAACACGGTCACCCGTAACGGACTGGCGTGGACCTCCCGGTCGAGGAACAGCGACAGGAACGGCAGCACGACGGCGGTGGACAGACCGACGGTCAGGAAGACCACGCCCAGCGGGAGCAGCCGGAATCGGCCGGCGCGCACCGCCGGCCTCGTGTCCACAGCCATGCGGCGGACTGTACGCCGCGGCGGCGCGGCGGCCGACCGGGTTTCCCGCCGTCCGGGTCAGCCGACGGCGGTGGGGGAGGGCGGAGCGCTGCCACCCTGCGGCGCCTCGGCGGTCATCAGCCGCACGATCTCCGCCCGGTCCGATGCCGACGGCATCCCCCACTCCGGCCGGTAGCCGAACGCCCGGTCCAGCGGGATCGACGAGGTCCGGCCGTCGAGGATCTCCACCGCGTCGGTGCCGATCAGCCCGGGATGCTCGACGCCGCACGCCTCGGCTACCTTGACCAGGTCGCGGCGCAGCGTACGGATGTAGTTCGCGGCCCGCACCGACTTGCGGGCCGGGTCCAGGCCCCGGGCCAGCCACGCGTTCTGCGTGGCGACGCCGGTCGGGCAGGTGTCGGTGTGGCACTTCTGCGCCTGGATGCAGCCGATCGCCAGCATCGCCTCCCGCCCGACGTTGACCATGTCGGCGCCGAGCGCGAACGCCACCACCGCGTTGTCCGGCAGGCCGAGCTTGCCGGCGCCGACGAACACCACCTTCTCGTGCAGGTCGCGTTCGGCGAAGGTGCGGTAGACCCGGGAGAAGCCCTGCTGGAACGGCAGCGAGACCGAGTCGCTGAAGATCAGTGGCGCGGCGCCGGTGCCGCCCTCGCCCCCGTCGACGGTCACGAAGTCCACACCGCGCCCGGTGTCGCGCATCAGCGTGGCCAGTTCCTCCCAGAACCCCAGGTCGCCGACGGCGGACTTGATGCCGACCGGCAGGCCGGTCTCGGCGGCGAGCAGTTCCACCCAGTCCAGCAGGCTGTCGCAGTCGGAGAACTCGGCGTGCCGGGACGGGCTGACGCAGTCCTGACCGGCCGGGATGCCCCGGGTGGCGGCGATCTCGGCGGAGACCTTCGCCGCCGGGAGCAGGCCGCCGAGGCTCGGCTTGGCGCCCTGGCTGAGCTTGATCTCCAGCGCGCGTACCGGCGCCGACGCCACCAGGTCCTTGAGCCGCTCCAGGCTGAACCGGCCCTGCTCGTCGCGGCAGCCGAAGTACGCGGTGCCGAGCTGGAAGACCAGCTCACCGCCGTTGCGGTGGTACGGCGACAGCCCGCCCTCGCCGGTGTTCTGCAGACAACCGGCCAGCGCCGCGCCCCGGTTGAGCGCCTCCACCGCGTTCGCGGACAGCGAGCCGAAGCTCATCCCGGAGATGTTCACCACCGACTCCGGCCGGAACGCCCGCGCCCGGCCACGCGCCGCGCCGAGCACCTTGGCGCAGGGCAGCGTCACGTCGTGCCCGGCGGTCGGCGCCGACGGTGGCACCGCCCGGCCGAACGTACGGTGCTTGATGATCGGATAGCCGGAGGTGTGTTCGATGTCGTTGTCGGTGCCGAACCCGAAGTAGTTGTTCTCCTGTTTGGCCGAGGCGTACACCCAGCGCCGCTGGTCACGGGTGAAGGGCCGCTCCTCGTCGTTGCCGGCCACGATGTACTGCCGCAGCTCCGGGCCGATCGACTCGATCAGGTACCGGGCGCGGCCCAGCACGGGGAAGTTGCGGCGCAGCGCGTGGTCGCGTTGCAGCAGGTCCCGCGCCGCCAGCGCGGCGACGGCGGCGACGGCTGCGGGTACGGCTCTTCTCGCCCAGCTCATCCCGCCACTCTTTCCGCCCCGGCACCCGGTCAAACGCCTGATGGAACCCGGCCGCCCCGGGCGGTGTCATGGAAGCGGACCGACGGCGGAGGCTGCCCTGGACGACGACGACCTCGTCACCCGCGTACGCGCCGGCGACCGGGAGGCGTACGACGCCCTGGTCGCCCGGCACACCGCGTCCGCGTACCGGACGGCGGTGCTGCTCGGCGCCGGTCCGGACGCCGAGGACGTGGTCCAGGAGGCGTTCGTGAAGGCGTACCGGAAGCTGTCCCGCTACCGGGCCGAGGCGTCGTTCCGGTCCTGGCTGCTCGCGATCGTCGCCAACGAGACCCGGAACCTGCACCGGACGCGGACCCGGCGCGACGGGCTGACGCTGCGCGCGGCGGCGGCGGACCCGGTCGCGGCGGTCACCGCCGAGGACGGGCTCGACGCGGTGCTGGCGGCCGAGCGCCGGGCCGCGCTGGTCGGGGCGCTGCGCCGGCTGCCCGCCCGCGACCGCGAGGTGATCGTCTGCCGCTATCTGCTCGACCTCGGCGAGGACGAGACGGTGACGGTGCTGGGGGTGGCCCGGGGCACCGTGAAGTCCCGGACCCACCGGGCGCTGGCGAAGCTGCGGGCCCTGCTGGACCGGGAGGTGGCGCACCGTGGATGACCTGGAGCGGGAGCTGCGGGAGCTGACCGGCTGGCTGGAGCCGGCGCGGACGCCGGATCTGACCGCCCGGGTCCGGGCCCGGCTCGACGCGCCCGCGCCGCGCCGCCGGTGGCGGTACGTGCTGGCCGCCGCGCTCGCCGCGCTGCTCGTGGCGGCGCTGCCGCCGGGGCGGGCCGCGCTCGCCGACGCGGTGACCGGGCTGCTGCGGTTCTCCGGGGTCGTCGTGGACACCGCGCCCGCCCCGCCGCCGACGGGTACGCCGTCGCCGCTGCCCGCGCAGCACGAGGTCGCCCTGGCCGAGGCGCAGCGGCAGGTGCGCTTCCCGATCCGGGTGCCGGCCCGGCTCGGCGCGCCGGAACGGGTGCTGGTCGCCGATCCGGACGGTACCGGCGCCCACCGGGTCGCCAGCCTGCTCTACCGGGGCGGGACGGTCCGGCTGGACGCCTTCGACGGCTCGCTCGACATCGTGTTCCACAAGCGGTCCCTCGGGGCGGACGTGACGCTCACCCACGTGGGTGGCGAGTTCGCGATCTGGGTCGGCGGCCCGCACGCGCTGGCGTACGTGGACCGGTCGGGGACGGAACGGGTCGCCACCGCGCGGTTGTCCGCCGCCACGCTGATCTGGGAGCGGGCCGGGGTGAGCTACCGGCTGGAGGGCGACCTCACCCGTGAGCAGGCGCTGGACGTCGCGTCCTCGCTCGAGTGAGTGCGGCGGGAACCTCGGGGCGCCGGGCGGTGTCCTGGTGACGAGAGCCGTCGACGGGGGAGGCCGGATGTCCGTTCCGAGAAGAGTCCTGCTGGTGCCGGTCCTGCTGCTGGCCGGGTGCTCCGGCCCGGCCACGGTCCCGGCCGGCGCGCCGGCGACCTCGGGGCCGGCCGCCACCGGGCCGGCCGTGCCGGCGGCCTGTGCCGAACGGCTGGAGACCGGCCGGCTGCCGGGCTGGGCGGACGCCGGGTTCACCGGCGACACCCGGGTGCGGCACGTGTTCGGCGCCCGGGGCGACATCGTGGCGATCCTGTTCGCGTACCCGCTGGTGCACGCGCGCGGCGACGGCGCGAACAACAAGATCCTCTGGGTGGCACGCCCCGAGCCCGGACGGTCCGAGCCGGCCTCGCGGACGCCTCTGGTGATCACCGCGACGCGGGACGGGACGGACACCCCGGTCGTCCGGGAGGTGGCGGGCGGACCCGGGCCGTCCATCGTCGACCTGCCGTCCGCCGGGTGCTGGCGGCTGCGGCTGGACTGGTCCGGCCGCAGCGACACGATGGATCTGGTCTACCGGCCGGCGTCCGGCTGACCGGCATGGCCGCTGCCGGTCCGGGTAACGCCTCGTCATGGCGAAGTACACCGAGCCGGAACTGCGCGAGCGCCTCAAGGCCGAGATCCGGGCCTCCGACAAGGGCGGACGGCCGGGGCAGTGGTCGGCCCGCAAGTCGCAGCTGCTGACGAACGAGTACAAGAAGGCCGGCGGGGGATTCGAGGGCCCGAAGGACGCACGGCAGCGCTCGCTGCAACGCTGGGGCGGCGAGAAGTGGCAGACCCGCAGCGGTGACACGCGCGCCCGCAACGGCGGCGAAACGCGGCGTTACCTGCCCAAACAGGCGTGGGAGGAGCTGTCGGAGCCCGAACGGCGGGCCACCGACACCCGCAAGCGCCGCGCGTCGCGTTCCGGCCGCCAGTACGTGCCGAACACCGGCCCGGCGAAGCGGGCCCGCCGGGACGCCACCGCCGCCGAGCAGATCAACGAGCTGCCGGTGACCGAGGCGGTCAAGCTGGTCCGTGACCTGGACACCCGCCAGCTCGACGCGGCGCTGCGCCGGGAACGCGGCGGCAAGGCCCGCAAGACGCTCATCGGACGGCTGGAGTCGGAACTGGGCCGGCGACGGGCGGCGTGAGCGCGTAGTCCCGTGGCGCACCGCGACCGGAAGGGCCGGCCCGCGGGCCGGCCCTTCCGCGCGACGGTCAGCGGCGCGGGTGCTGCGGGATGCGCGGCAGCACGTAGGGCGGACCGGAGAAGATCAGGTCGGCCTTCAGTTCGTGGTACGCGCGCTTCGGCTGGTAGTTCTCGTCGTAGACGGTGGCCAGGCCCTCCGGCGGGTCGGAGAACGCGCCGGGCACCCAGGAGTGCTTGTCGGTGAAGCCCCAGAGCGTGAACGACAGGCAGTGCCGCTCGGCCAGGCAGGCCTGCATCAGCACGCTGAAGTTCGCCGCGGACGCCTGCAGGCGCGGGTTGATCTCCGCGGAGTCGCCGGCCTCCACCCCCTCGGTGATCTGGCTGCGCACGTCCACCTCGGTGAGGGCCGTGGCCAGCCCGAGCCCGGCGAACTTGCGCAGCGCCGCGGCCACCTGGAGCGTGCTGAAGTTGCCGTACTGGGTGCCCAGGTGGCCCTGAGCGCCCACACCGTCGATCGGCACGCCCTTGGCCCGCAGGTCACGGGCCATGTCGTAGACGAACTGCGTCTTGTCGTCGGCCGGGTTGCCGGAGCCGAACGCCTCGATGTTGTAGTCGTTGTAGAACAGCAGCGCCTTCGGGTCGGCGGCGCGGGCCCAGCGGAACGCGTCGGCGATGTAGCCGGGGCCGAGGTTCTGCGCCCAGAACCCCTTGTAGTGCAGGGTGGACGGGGTGTCCCAGGGGTCGCTGACCGCCTCGTTCACCACGTCCCACTGCCAGATCTTGCCCTTGAAGTGGGTGACCACGGCGGTGATGTGCTCGCGCAGGATCTGGCGCAGCTCGGCCTTGCTGATCGAGCCGTCCGCGACGCCGCCGGTCAGCCACGCGGGCAACTGGTTGTGCCAGACCAGCACGTGGCCGCGGACCCGCTGGTTGTTCTTGCGGGCGAACTCGACCAGCTCGTCGGCCGGGCCCCAGTTGTAGGTGCCCCGGGTGGGTTCGAGGCTCTCCCACTTCATCACGTTCTCGGCGGTGACAGTGGAGAACTCGGACGCGGTCAGCTCGCGGTAGCGCGGCTCGGAGGCGTCGTTGAGGGCGGCCATGTCCACGGCGGTGCCCACGTACAGGCCGTGGCGCTTGGCCAGCTCGCGAAGGCTCTGCGCGGCCGGGTCGTACGGGCGTCCGGCCGTCGCGGGGACGACGTTGAGGGCGGTGGCGGTCGCGACGGCGACGGCGCCGGCGGCGAGCCATCGTCTCAGCTTCATGGTCGTTCCTTTCGGGAGGGTGCGCGCGGCCCGGGGGCCGGCGGTGGCGGTGCCGGAGACGCCGCGCCGTGGAACGGTTCGGCGGGCGCCGGGGTGGACTGACGAAGCGGCTTCCGAAACTTCCGATCAACCTTCCGGAAGTAGCCCGAAACATTACGGACGCCGATAGCCGTCCGTCAATCACCTGGCGGGGAGGGTGAGCCGGCGCCTCAGCGCAGCGGGTGGCAGGAGGCCCGGACGACCAGCTCGGTGGGGAGCTGGATGTGGGTGTCGCGCTCGACGCCGGCGATGAGGTCGATCAGCAGGCGCAGCGACTCGGCGCCCATGCGTTGCAGCGGCTGCCGGATCGTGGTGAGGGGCGGGTCGACCAGCGCCGACTCGGGGATGTTGTCGAAGCCGATGACCGACAGGTCCTCCGGTACGCGCAGGCCGAGACCGCGGGCCACGTCCACTGTGGAGATGGCCGAGAGGTCGTTGCCGGCGAAGATCGCGGTCGGCCGGTCGGCGAGCGCGAGCAGTTCGGCCGCAGTGCTGGCGGCGGTCTCGGTGCGGAAACCGCCCACCCGCACGAGCCGCTCGTCCACCGGCACGCCCGCGTCGGCCATCGCCTTGCGGAACCCGGCTTCGCGCAGGCGGGCCGACTCCAGGTCGGGCCGGCCGCTGATGTGCGCGATCCGCCGGTGCCCGAGCGACAGCAGGTGGTCGGTGGCCAGCACCGCGCCGGCGAAGTTGTCGGAGTCGACGGTGGGCAGGCCGGACGGGCCGGTGTGCGGGTCGACGGCCACCACGTGGAAGCCGTGCTTGGTCTCGACCACGGTCGGCGTCACGATCACCGCGCCGTCGATGAGCGTGCCGGACAGCCGCGCCAGGGAGCGCCGCTCCCACCCTATGGCCGCGCCCTCGCCGTCACCGCTGGAGTAGGCGAGCAGCTGGTAGCCGCTGCCGGCGACCTCGCGGGACGCGCCCTTGAGCAGCTCGGTGGAGAACGGCTCGAACTCGGCGACCAGGATGCCCAGCACGTTCGTGCGGTGGCTGCGCAGGCTCTGCGCGCCCAGGCTGGCCTCGTACCCGAGCTCGTGGATCACCTGCTGGACGCGCTCGACGGTGGCCTGCGCGACGCCGTACCGGCCATTGACGACCTTCGATACAGTTGCCACCGAGACGCCGGCCGTACGTGCCACGTCCGACATCTTGACGCGCTCCTGGAACACCACGCCGACGATGATAGAGGGCTCTCCCAGGGGGATCGAAGACGATGTCGAAAACGTTATCGATACCGATTGACTTCACGTTACGGCCCTGTAAAACTCCCCGGCAGGTAACCCGACTGAGTGGTCGAGGAGACATCTATGGTGATGAAGCGCCGTGCTGGCGCCGTCCTGGCACTGTTTGTGACAAGCGCTCTGCTGGCCTCCGCGTGCAGTGGTGGTGGCGACGAGGAGAAGGCCGCCGAGAGTGAGCTGTACAAGAACCCGGTGACGTTGACCTGGTGGCACAACGCGTCGCAGGACGGGCCCGGCAAGACGTACTGGGAGAAGGTCGCCAAGGACTTCTCCGCGGCCCACCCGACCGTCAAGATCGAGATCGAGGCGATCGAGACGAACCAGCTCCAGCGCACCCGGCTCCCCGCCGCGCTGCTGAGCAACGACCCGCCGGACATCTTCCAGGCGTGGGGCGGCGGCGAGATGCGCGAGCAGGTCGAGGCCGACTACCTCAAGGACATCACCGACCAGGTGAAGGGCGAGGTGGCCGACATCGGCAGCGCCGCCGAGATCTGGCAGGTGGAGGGCAAGCAGTACGGCCTGCCGTTCCGGATGGGCATCGAGGGCATCTGGTACAACAAGGACATGTTCGCGAAGGCGGGCATCACGGCGCCGCCGACCACCTTCGACGAACTCAACACCGCTGTCACCAAGCTCAAGGCCATCAACGTCGTCCCGATCGCACTCGGCGCCGGGGACAAGTGGCCGGCCGCGCACTGGTGGTACAACTTCGCGTTGCGTGCCTGCTCGGTCGACACGCTGAAGAAGGCCTCCAAGGACCGGACCTTCGACGACCCGTGCTTCGTCAAGGCGGGCCAGGACCTGAAGACCTTCATCGACACCAAGCCGTTCCAGAACAACTTCATCGCCACGCCGGGTCAGAACGATCCGACCAGCGCCAACGGCCTGCTCGCCAACGGCAAGGCCGCGATGGAACTGATGGGCGACTGGAACCGCGGCACGCTGGACACCGTCGCCACGGACAAGGCGGCCCTGGGCAAGTTCCTCGGCTGGTTCCCGGTGCCGGCGATCTCCGGCTCCGCCGGTGACCCGAAGGCGGCCCTCGGCGGCGGCGACGGCTTCGCCTGTGCCAAGAACGCCCCGGCCGAGTGCGTCGAGTTCCTCAAGTACATCGTCAGCCCCGAGGTGCAGAAGGGCTACGCCGCCACCGGCACCGGCCTGCCGGTCGCCAAGGGCGCTGCCGACGGCGTCACCGACCCGGCGCTGAAGTCCATCCTGGAGGCCACCTCCTCGGCCACCTACGTGCAGCTCTGGCTGGACACGGCCTTCGGCAGCACCGTCGGCACCGCGATGAACGACGCGATCGTCGCGATCTTCGCCGGCAATGGGACACCTGAGAAGGTCGTCTCGGCCATGAAGGCGGCCGCAAGCAAGTGACGTCCGCATCGCAGACCCGTACGCCCGCCGTCGGCGCGCAAGCGCCGCCGGCGGGCCTCCGGCCCGGCGCACGGGCCGCCTCCCGCCGCGCCGAGACCCGTCGCAAGTGGTACGAGATCATCGGCCTGACCACGCCCGCGATCGTCATCTACGTGATGTTCGTGCTGGTGCCGATGGGCTTCGCGTTCTACTACAGCCTGTTCCGCTGGCGCGGCGTCGGCCCGCCCACCGAGTACGTCGGCTTCCGCAACTACACGCTCGCCTTCCAGGACCCGATCTTCCTCGACGCGCTGCGCAACAACGCGATCATCGTGTTCGGGTCGCTGCTGATCCAGGGCCCGGTCGCGCTGGGCATCGCCCTCCTGCTCAACCGCCGCTTCCGCGGGCGCTCGGCGTTCCGCCTGCTGGTGTTCGTGCCGTACGTGCTGGCCGAGGTCACCGTCGGCATCATGTGGAAGCTGATCCTGACCGAGAACGGCACGCTCGACGCGCTGCTGCAGTCGATCGGGCTGGGCGGCCTGGTGCAGGCGTGGCTGGCCGACCTGGACGTGGTGATCTGGACGCTGCTGTTCGTCCTCACCTGGAAGTACGTCGGCTTCGCCATCATCCTGCTGCTCGCCGGCCTGTCGAACGTGCCGCAGGAGCTGAACGAGGCCGCGGAGATCGACGGCGCGAGCTGGTGGCAGATCCAGCGCCACGTCACGCTGCCGCTGCTCGGCCCCACCATCCGGATCTGGATGTTCCTGTCGATGATCGGCTCGCTGCAGGTCTTCGACATGGTCTGGGTGACCTCGGTGCCGGCGGTGCGCTCGCTCGGCGCCTCGGCCACCATGGCGACGTACATGGTGGACAACGGCTTCTTCGCCCGGCTCTGGGGCTACGGCAACGCGGTCGCCGTGATCCTGTTCGCCATCTCGTTCGTCGCGGCGCTGCTGTTCCAGCGTTTCCTGCTCCGCCGGGACATCGAGGGCGCCATCACCCGGAAGGGGAAGTGACAGTGGCCGTGAACTCCGTATCCGCCCCCTCGGCCGGGCGCCGGCCGGTGCAGTGGAGCTCGCCGCTGACGTACGCGATCGCGCTCGCGGTCGCGGCCGTGTCGATCGCACCCGTGGTGTACGTCGTCGTCGGCGGTTTCCGGACCACGCCGCAGATCGTGGACGACCCGGCCGGCCTGCCGGACCCGTGGGTCTGGGACAACTACTACCGGGTGCTGACGCAGAGCGACTTCTGGATGCAGGCGTTCAACAGCGCGGTGGTCGCCCTCGGCACCACGCTCGGCGTGGTGGTGCTCGGCATGGCCGCCGCGTTCGTGCTCGCCCGCTACACGTTCCGGGGCCGCGAGGGGCTCTACACCTTCTTCACCCTCGGCCTGCTGTTCCCGGCCGGCGCGGCGATCCTGCCGCTGTACCTCATGCTGCGCGACCTGAACCTGATCAACTCCTACTACGCGGTGATCCTTCCGCAGGTGGCCTTCTCGTTGCCGCTGACGATCGTCATCCTGCGGCCGTTCCTGTCGGCCATCCCGCGGGAGCTGGAGGACGCGGCCGCCATCGACGGCGCCGGCCGGCTCGGCTTCCTCTGGCGGATCGTGCTGCCGCTGTCGCGGCCCGCGGTCGTCACCGTCGGCATCCTCGCGTTCGTGGCGAGCTGGAACGCGTTCCTGCTGCCGCTGCTCGTCCTCGGGGACGTCAATCTGCACACTCTGCCGCTGGGCGTGCAGAACTTCTCCAGCCAGTACACCACCGACACCGCGGGCGTCCTCGCCTTCACGTCGCTGGCGATGTTGCCGGCGCTGCTGTTCTTCACCCTGGCGGAGAAGCAGATCGTGGGCGGCCTCCAGGGCGCGGTCAAGGGCTGAGCGGCAGCGGCACCAGCACAACCAGTGGAAAGGCACACCATGACAGAGGTCCACGCGGTGGTGGACGGGCCGGTACCGGCTCAGGCAGGCTCGGACCACGACCGGCCGGACGGGCCCGACGCCGAGACGCGCGTACGGGAACTCCTCGCTCGCATGACGATCGAGGAGAAGGTCGCGCAGCTCGTCGGGTTCTGGGAGAAGGAGGACGGTGAGGCGGTCGCGCCCCTGCAGGGCGAGTTCGCCGACACCGGCCGGCTCGACGACTTCTCCCGGCACGGCCTGGGTCACCTCACCCGCGCCTACGGCACCCGCCCGGTCGACGCCGCGGCCCGCGCCGCCTGGCTGTGGAAGTTCCAGCGGGACCTGGTGACCGGCACCCGGCTGGGCATCCCGGCCATCGTGCACGAGGAGTGCCTGACCGGCCTGTCGGCGTGGAAGGCGGCCACCTTCCCGACCCCGCTGGCCTGGGGTGCCGCGTTCGATCCCGACCTGGTCACCGAGATGGCGGCGGCGATCGGCGCCTCGATGCGCGCGCTCGGCATCCACCAGGGACTGGCCCCGGTGCTGGACGTGATCCGGGACCCGCGCTGGGGCCGGGTCGACGAGTGCATCGCCGAGGACCCGTACCTCGTCGGCACCATCGGCACCTCGTACGTGCGGGGACTCCAGTCGCAGGGCGTGCTCGCGACGCTGAAGCACTTCGCCGGCTACTCCGGCTCGCGGGCCGGGCGCAACTTCGGCCCGGTGCACGCCGGTCCCCGGGAACTCGCCGACGTGCTGCTGCCGCCGTTCGAGATGGCGATCCGCGACGGCGACGCGCGCAGCGTCATGCACTCGTACGCGGAGATCGACGGCGTGCCGGTCGCCGCCGACCCGACCATGCTCACCGGCCTGCTGCGGGACCGGTGGGGCTTCGACGGGACGGTGGTGGCCGACTACTACGGCGTCGCCTTCCTCAACCTGCTGCACCACGTCGCCGCCGACAACGCCGACGCGGCGGTGCAGGCGCTGAGCGCGGGCCTCGACATCGAGCTGCCCACCGGCGACGCCTTCCTGACCCTGACCGAGACGGTGCGGGCCGGCCGGGTCGACGAGGCGCTCGTCGACCGGGCGGTGCTGCGCGTCCTGCGCCAGAAGCAGGAACTCGGGCTGCTCGACGCCACGTTCGACGACGAGCCGCCGGGCGCGATCGACCTCGACTCGCCGGAGCACCGGTCGATCGCGCGCCGGCTCGCCGAGGAGTCGGTGGTCCTGGTCGCCAACGAGGGCGTGCTGCCGCTGCCGGCGGGCCGCCGGGTGGCCGTCGTCGGCCCGAACGCCGACCGGCAGGGCGCGCTGTTCGGCTGCTACTCGTTCCTCAACCACGTGCTGGCGCACCACCCGGGCGTGGAGACCGGCTTCGAGGTGCCTACCGTCCTGGAGGCGGTACGCGCCGAGTTCGGCGCCGACGAGGTCACGTTCGCGGCCGGCTGCGAGGTGGACTCGGCGGACCGCTCCGGGTTCGACGAGGCGGTCGCCGCCGCGTCCGCCGCCGACGTGGCGGTCCTCGTCGTCGGCGACCACGCCAGCCTGTTCGGCCGCGGCACCGTCGGTGAGGGCTGCGACCGGGACGACCTGGAGCTGCCCGGCGTGCAGCGCCAGCTCGTCGAGGCGGTGCTGGACACCGGCACCCCCGTGGTCCTCGTGCTGCTCACCGGCCGCCCGTACGCGCTCGGCTGGGCGCTGTCCCGGTGCGCGGCGGTGGTGCAGACCTTCTTCCCGGGCGAGGAGGGCGCCGGTGCGATCGCGGGTGTGCTCTCCGGGCGGGTCAACCCGTCCGGCCGGCTGCCGGTCAGCCTGCCCGGCTCGGCCGGCGCGCAGCCGTACTCGTACCTGCACCCGGAGCTGGGGGCGGGCATGAACGGCACCAACCTGCCGGCGACTCCGGTGGCGCCGTTCGGGCACGGGCTGTCCTACACCACGTTCGGGTACACCGACCTGACCGTGCCGGCCGAGGTGCCGACCGGCGAGGCGCTGCGGGTGTCGGTGCGCGTGACGAACACCGGCCCGGCCGCCGGTGACGACGTGGTGCAGCTCTACGGCCGCGACCTGGTCGCCTCGGTGACCCGGCCGGTGGCGCAGCTGCTCGGCTACCGGCGGGTGCGCCTGGAGCCGGGCGCCTCGGTGACCGTCGAGCTGACCGTGCCGAACACGCGGCTGGCCTTCACCGACCGCACGCTCACGCGGGTGGTGGAGCCCGGAGAGGTCGACGTCTGGGTGGGCACGAGCGCCCGGCGCGACGTCCAGGCGCGGACGACGCTGACCGGCGACACCGTCGAGATCACCGCGGCCTCGCCCCGCTGGACGACCACCGACCTTCGCTGAGCCGGGTCCGCCGGTCGTCCACGGGGCGGTCGGCGGACCCTTTCATCTCATATTGGTGTTATGTCGTTTTTGGCTCAGTAGGCTCCAGGATGTCATCCAGCCCCGGCTGGATCCCGGTCGCCGGCACCCACAGGGATGCGTGAGTCACGATGATGGACGCGGACACCATGGTCCTGCCCCGGCTCGGGGACGCCGCGGTCGAGGACCCGTGGGGCGAGGACCGGCCGCGCCGGGTCACCGCCCGCGCCGCGACCGCCGCGTGGCGCTGGCGGATCGCGGCGTGGCTGCTGCCGGCAGCGGTGATGGGCGCGCTCGGCGCCGCCCGGATCACCGCGTCGGCGCCGAGCGCCGGAGAACTCGCGACCCGGCGCGCGGCCACGTCGCCGTGGCCGGGGATCGGCGCCGCGCTGACCGGCGACGAGGTCGCGCTCGGGCCGTACCACCTGCTCCTGCGTGGCTGGGCGGCGCTGTTCGGCGCGGCGGACCTCGCGCTGCGCGTACCGTCGCTGCTGGCCATGATCGGGGCCGCGGCGCTCGTCGGCGCGCTCGCCGCCCGGATCGCCACGCCCGCCGCCGGCCTGGCGGCCGGGGCGATCTTCGCGGTGCTGCCGACCTCGATCCGGTACGCGCAGGAGGCGCAGCCGTACGCGCTGGCGGTGTTCGCCGCCGTGCTCGCCACCTGGCTGCTGGTGCCCGCGCTGGACCGGCCGGGCCTGCCGCGGCTCGTGCCCTACGCGGGCGCGGTGCTGCTGCTGGGCCTGTGCCAGCCGGTGGCGTTGTTGCTGCTCGCCGGCCACGGCTGGACCGTGCTGGCGTTCCGTCGCCGCGTCGCGGTCAGGTGGCTGGCCGCGGTGGTCCTCGGGCTGCTCCCGGTCGCCGCGCTGCTCGCCGCCGGCCTGCGCGACGGCGGTCATCTGGCGTCCGGCGTGCGACCCGGCGCCGCCGTGCTGGCGGCCACGCCCGGCGACCTGTTCGGCGTCGCCGCGCTCGGCGGCGTGCTGGCCGGGCTGGCCCTGTTCAGCCTCCCGTTGCGGTACGCCGCCGCGATCTGCACCGCCTGGGCGCTGGTGCCGGCGCTCGGACTGCTGGCGCTGGCGCAGGCCGTGCCGGTCTGGTCGGCGGTGAACCTGCTGTTCACGGTGCCCGCCTGGGCGGTGCTCGGCGGGGTCGCCCTGTCCCGTGCGCGTGCCGTCGGGGCCGTCGCCGTGCTGGCTCTCGTCGCGCTGCCCGCCGTGGCGGCCCAGCTTCCCGGGCTGACCGTCTGACCCGTCGACGAACGGGCGATGTCTGCCTGATTCACCCTTTTTGCGGTTGATTGTCGGCTTAGCATTCGGTCGGCTCCTGAGCCTGCAGACCATGGGGGAAACGTGGCAGTCGCCGCCGATACACGCCCGTCCCGCGCCACGACGGCCGGGCCGCCGGGCGCCCGCCCGATCGCACCCGTCCCGCCCGGGACGCCGGCCGATCCGGACCGCCGGCAGCGCAACGTCCGCGCCCGCCTCGCGTACGCGCGGTGCGGCGCCACCGCCGGCCCGCTGCGACCGCCCCGCCGCCCCGACGCGGCGGTCGAGTTCCGCCCCACCGCCTCGGTCGCCGCGCGGCTGGTCCTGACCCTGCTGGTGCTCGTCAACAGCGCCGCCGGCCTGGTCTTCGTCGGCTGGCTGCTGCTGCCCCAGCACGTGCCCGGGCCCGGCGTCGTCGGGCTCGGCGGCTGGCAGACCGTCGCCGCCCGGCTCGCGTTCTGCGTCGTCGTCGGCGTCGAGCTGATCCGCCTGGCGCAGAACGTGGTGGTCTGGGTCTTCGCCTACCACGCCCGGGACCCGGTGCCCGTCGACCCGCCGGTCGGCCTGCGGGTCGCCCTGCTCACCACGATCGTGCCGAGCAAGGAGCCGATCGAGGTCGCCGAGCGGACACTGCGCCGGCTGCGGGAGATCGTCTACTGCGGGCGCGTCGACGTGTGGATCCTCGACGAGGGCGACGATCCGGCGGTCCGGGCGATGGCCGCGCGGCTGGGCGTCCGCCACTTCACCCGCAAGGGCCGGCCGGAGTACAACCGGCCCGGCGGCGAGTTCCGGGCCCGGACCAAGTCCGGCAACCACAACGCCTGGCGGGCCGAGCACGAGCACCGCTACGACGTGGTCGCGAACGTCGACCCGGACCACGTGCCGCTGCCGAACTTCCTGGAACGCACGCTCGGCTACTTCCGCGACCCGGACGTCGCGTTCGTGGTGACCCCCCAGGTGTACGGCAACATGCACCAGAACTTCGTCGCCCACGGCGCCTCGGTGCAGCAGTACCTCTACAACGGGCTGATCGCCCGCGGCGGCAACGGCCTGGACGCGCCGCTGCTGACCGGCACCGGGCACCTCTACCGCCCGGCGGCCTGGCGGACCATCGGCGGCTACCAGGACTCGATCATCGAGGACCACCTCACCAGCATCCGCGTGCACGCCGCCGTCAACCCGGCCACCGGCAATCGGTGGAAGGGCGTCTACACCCCGGACGTGGTGGCGCTCGGCGAGGGACCGACCTCCTGGGCGGACTACTTCAACCAGCAGAAGCGCTGGGCGGCCGGGATCTGCGAGATCCTGCTGCGCCGCGAGCTGCGTACGCCGCGCGACCTGCCGTCCCGACGCCGCTGGCAGTACCGCCTGCTCCAGTTCTACTACCCGAGCGTGGCGGTGAGCCTGCTGCTGGGTAACGCCGCCACCGCGCTCTACCTGCTGACCGGTGTCGACGCGGGCCGGCTCGACCCGCAGGTCTGGGCGACGCTGTGGGGCTCCACCGTCGGCACCTGGTTCCTGCTCTGGCTCTGGCTGCGCCGCTTCAACATCGCCCCGCACGAGCGGGAGGAGGTGGGCATGGCCGGCATGGCGCTCGCCCTGTTCGCCGGACCGGTGTACGTGGCCGCCGCGGCGGGCGCGCTGCTGCGCCGCAAGCTCGGCTTCGTGGTCACCGCCAAGGGCGCGCTGCGCACCGTCGAGTCGGTGCGTACGTTCCGGCTGCACCTGTGCTGGGCGCTCGCCGCCGCCGGGCTGCTCGCGGCGAGCTTCGCGCTGGAACACGACTACCCGCTGCTGCGGGTCTGGCCGGTGCTGACGCTGCTGACCGGGCTCGCGCCACCGCTGATCTCCTGGGTGGAGAGTCTGCGGGCCCGCCGGGACCGGGCCGCCGAACCGGCCCGGGAACCGCAGGTGGTGCCCCGGACCGTGACCGAGGGCGGCGTGCCGTGCTGAGGCCGACGCTGCCCCGGATGGGCCTCGCGCTGGCCGGGTTGCTGCTGCTCGCGTACGCCTTCGTGGTGGCGCCGGGCGCGTGGCGCGACCCGGGCACCGACGCCGCGGCCCGGCGGCCCGCCCCGGCGACGCCGCAGGCGAGCACCGACGTGCCGGCGGCGGTCGCGCCGAGCCCGCGCGGCGGGCCGTTCCCGCCGGCCGGGCAGGCGTTCGTCGGCGTGATGACGGACAAGGGACCGTACGACTTCGCGCCGGTCGACAGGTTCGCCGAGGCGGCCGGGCGGTCGCCGCAGGTGATGCTCTTCGGCGCCGACTGGGCGTCGGCCGCGTTCGACCGGAGCCTGTTCGACCGGATCGCCGAGCGGGGCATGATGCCGATGCTCGGCTGGGAGCCGTGGGACCACACGGTCGACAAGGCGGCCCGCCGCACCGGCCTGACCGACAGGCAGATCGACCGGTTGCGCGCCACCCAGCCGGACTACCGGCTGGCCCGGATCGCGCGCGGCGACTTCGACACCTACCTGCGCTCCTGGGCGCAGGGGGTCCGGTCGCTCGGCTACCCGGTCGCGATCCGCTTCGCGCACGAGATGAACGGCGACTGGTACCCCTGGTGCGAGCGGGCCAACGGCAACCGCCCCGGCGACTACGTCCGGGCCTGGCGGCACGTGCACGACGTCTTCACCGAGGCCGGCGCCACGAACGTCACCTGGGTGTGGAGCCCGAACGCCCGCTGGGACAAGACGACCGCCGGGGTCACCGGGCTCTACCCGGGTGACGAGTACGTCGACTGGGTAGGCGTGACCGGCTACTACGGCAGCGGCGCGTTCACCAGGACGTACTGGTCGTTCGACCAGATCTTCGGCCCGACGATCGCCGAGATCCGCAAGGTCACCGGCAAGCCGCTCGTGGTCACCGAGACCGGCGCCGCCGACGCCGCCGGGCACAAGGCGCGGTGGATCCGGGACACGTTCCGTGCGCTGCCCCGCTATCCGAACCTGATCGGGCTGATCTGGTTCGAGGTGGACAAGGAGAAGGACTGGCGCATCGCCGGCTCACCGGCGGCGGCGACCGCGTTCGCCGAGGCGGTGGCCGCCGAGCGCTACGACGTCACCTGGTCACCGGCGGTGCGGCCGCGTACCGGGCCCTGATCCCGGCCCACACTCCATGTCGGACGGTCCGGCTATTCTCCCCGATCATGAACGAGAGAGATCAATTCCGGCGGGCGGCGATCGAGCAGGGCGTACCCGAGGACGAGGTGGCCCGCTTCGCGGAGCTGATCCGCTTCCAGGTCCACGCCGGTCAGCGAGCGGGGGGCGTGCACGCCGGGCGACGGGGCGGGCGGCCGCGTCTGCCGGTGGGCATGCCGTGGCCCACGTGCTCGGAGGGTTTCCCGTTGCCGTTCCTGCTCCGGCTCGACTGCGCGGCGCTGCCCCGGGTTCCGGATCTCGCCCTGCCGGCCGACGCACGCTGCTGTTCTTCCTCGACCAGGAGAGCGCACGGGACGCCTGCGGCATCGAGGCCGAGCAGGAGTTCGCGCGGGTCGTGTACGTCCCGGCCGGCGCCGAGACGGCCGACGGTGAGTACGTCGTGCCCGCCGACACCGACATGGAGCCGTTCCTCGCCCCCGAGCACGAATTGCACGCCGGCCTCCAGGCGGAACTGCCGGACTGGCTGGACCGCTCGGAGGAGTGGCTGAGTGCCACCCAGATCCAGCTCCTGCGCGACATGCCGCACCGCAAGGAGATGAGCGCGCTGGTCGAGCAGCTCTGGCCGGAGCGGAACTGGCACCTGCCGGACGACGTCTTCGTCGGCGGCTACACCATCTCCGCGCAGGATCCGCCCGAGACGTTCATGGTGGACCCGGAGCGGGTTCAGCAGGGGTGGGCCCTGCCCCGCGCGGAGCGGATGGTGGCCCGGTACGAGGAAGAACAGCGGATGATGCGCGAGTGGGTGCCGCTGGCCCAGTTCGGCGTACCGGACGAGGAGTACGTCAACGCGCGGTTCCTGATCCGCCACGACGACCTCGCCGCCCGGCGGTTCGACAGGGTGCTGTCCTTCTGCGAGTTCACCGAGTGACAGCCGGGCCGGCTCAGACCAGCGTGCGGACCGCCCGCAGCGCCGAATCCACGTCCTGCTCGCCGTTGGCGATCGTCGCGCCGAAGCGCAGGTACGACGGCCGGTAGGGGGTGCTGCTGGCGATTACCCCGGCCGACCGCAGCCGGTCCACCGCCCGGTCCGGCGGCACGCCGGGCACCTCGCAGCAGACCACCCCGGCGGACAGGTCGGCGGCGCGCGGCGTGACCAGCCGGACGCCCCGGATCCCGGCCAGCCCATCCTTGAGCCGGTCGGCCAGCTCCCGGGTGCGTGCGGCGACCCGGGCCGGGCCGATGCGCCGGTGGAACGCGAACGCGTCGGCGAGCGCCCACCGGTGCTCGAAGCTGTGGTAGCCGCCGGGCGTGTGCGCCTGGCCCGGCGGCACGGACGCCCCGCCGGTCCCGCCGCCCATCCAACGCCCGATGGCCCGCCCGTCGAAGGTCGGGATCACCGGCGTCATCCGCGCCCACGCCCGCTCGGCGGCCCAGACCAGGCCGGTGCCGCGCGGCCCGAGCAGCCACTTGTGGCAGCCGGAGACGAGCACGTCGCAGCCGAGCTGCTCGGGTGTGGAGGCGTCGGCACCGAAGCCGTGCACCGCGTCGAGGCAGAGCAGCGCCTCCGGGCTGCGCTCGCGGACCGCCTCGGCCAGCCGGCGTACCGGCAGTTTCACGCCGGTGCTGGAGTGCACCCAGGTCAGCGCCACCACCCGGGTGCGGGGCGTGAGCGCCGCGGTCAGCCCGGCTACCATCTCGTCCGCCGTGGCCGTGGCGGCGTCCCGGTAGAGGCGGGCCCGGCGCACCGTCAGCCCGTCGCGTTCGGCGCGCAGCCGCAGCGACTCGTGCGTGGCGTAGAAGTCGTGCTCGGTGGTCAGTACCGCCTCGCCCGCTCGCAGCCGGATCGCGCTGTAGACCAGGCCGAGGCCCATGGTGGTGGAGTCGGTGAGCGCGATCTGCTCCGGCCGGGTGCCGAGGTGCCCGGCCGCCGCGTCCAGCACCGCGCGGTCCAGCCGTTCCTCGTGGAGCCCCAGGTAGCCCGAGGCGTCCCGGTCGAGGCCGGCACGGTGGACCGCCACGGCGGCCCGTACCGGGGCCGGGTGCGGGGCGAAGACGAACGTGGCCAGGTGTGCCCGGGAGGGGTCGAGCGCGAACTGGGCGCGGACGCTGTCCCAACTGGCCGGATCCAGGGCGGGCGCGTCGTCCGGCGCCGCGGTCCCGCCCGCCGGGCGGTCCGGCTCGCAGCCGGTGGCCAGGCCGGTGACGCCGGCCGCCGCTGTGGCGCCGAGCAGGTGCCGCCGGGTCAGGTGCCGTCGCGTCGGGTGCATGGGGCAATCGTCCGCCGTGCATGTCACGGCCGGGTCACCGCCGGCGGACCGGTGATTTCACCGATGCGCATGGGCGGCCGGGCATCGATGCTGACGCATGTCGATGTAATTCCGGCGCAAGGAGTGACCGACGTGCCCACCACCACCCGTTCCCGTACCCCCGTCCGTGTCCTCGCCCGCCTCGCCGTGGCCGCGCTGCTCGCCACCGGCGGCGCTTTCGCCGTCCCGGCCGCGGCGAGCGCGGCAAGTCCCTACGAGCGCGGCCCGGCGCCCACGAACGCCATCCTGGAGGCCAGCCGCGGCCCGTTCGCCACCTCGTCGACAAACGTCTCCTCGCTGAGCGTGACCGGCTTCGGCGGCGGCGTCATCTACTACCCGACCAGCACCGCCGAGGGCACCTTCGGCGCGGTCGCCATCTCGCCCGGCTACACCGCCTCCTGGTCCAGCCTGAGCTGGCTCGGTCCGCGGATCGCCTCGCACGGCTTCGTGGTCATCGGCATCGAGACCATCACCCGGCTGGACCAGCCGGACAGCCGGGGCCGCCAACTCCTGGCCGCGCTGGACTACCTGACCCAGCGCAGCTCGGTGCGGGGCCGGATCGACTCGTCCCGGCTCGCCGTGGCCGGGCACTCGATGGGCGGCGGCGGCAGCCTGGAGGCGGCGGCGGCCCGGCCGTCGTTGCAGGCCGCCGTCCCGCTCGCACCGTGGAACCTGGACAAGACCTGGTCCGAGGTACGGGTGCCGACGCTCATCATCGGCGGCGAGTCCGACAGCGTGGCGCCGGTGGCGACCCACTCGATCCCGTTCTACACCAGCATCCCGTCGTCGTCGGAGAAGGCGTACCTCGAGCTGAACAACGCGAGCCACTTCTTCCCGCAGACGACGAACACGCCGACGGCGAAGCAGATGGTGGCCTGGCTGAAGCGGTTCGTCGACGACGACACCCGCTACGAGCAGTTCCTCTGCCCGGGCCCGACCGGGTCGGCGATCCAGGAGTACCGCAACACCTGCCCCAGTTCCTGATCCCCTCCGCTCCCGGGGTGGTCGCCACGGCGGCCACCCCGGGAGCGTGTCCGCCTCTTTTCCGGCGGGTTGCCCATCTGTGACACTGCATGCATGGTTTCTGCATCGACAGTGCATATAGACCTGTGGGGCCGGGACGACGAGTGCGACGCGATCCGCCGGCTCCTCGACTGCGACGACGGCGGCGCGCTGCTGTTCCACGGGCCGCCCGGCTCCGGGCGCAGCGCCCTGCTGGCGTACGCCCGCAGGTGGGCGGGGAAGCGCGCGGTGCTCGCCGGCGCCGGCCTGGCCGACGAGGCGACACTGCCCTACGCCGGGCTGCACCGCCTGCTCGACCCGGTGCTGGACGCGGACACCGCACTCCCGGTGCGGCAACGCCGGCTGTTGCGCCGCGCGCTCGGCGGCGACGGGTGCCCGGCCGAGCAGCGCCTGGCCCTGGCCGCCGCGGTGCGGTCCCTGCTCGCCGCCGTCGCGGCGGGCCGGCCGCTGCTGTGCACGGTGGACGACCTCGACACCGGCGATCCGCAGAGCGCCTGGACCCTGGCGGTGGTGGCGCGCCGGCTGCGCCGGCTGCCGGTGGCGATGCTGCTGACCGCCACCGCACCGGCCACCGTCGACGGCGTACCGGCCCACCGGCTGCGCCCGCTGGACGCCCACGAGTGCCACGCGATGCTCGCCGGCCGGCGGGAGCGGCCGCCCGTGGCGGTGGCCACGGCGCTGGCCGCGCTCAGCCGGGGCAGCCCGGCGGCGCTGGCCGACCTGGCCGGCACGCTCACCCCGGCCCAGTGGCGGGGCGAGGCGCCGTTGCCCGGCACGCCGCCGGTGGACGGCGCGCTCGCCGCCGCGTACCGGGCCCGCCTGGACCGGCTGCCCGTCCCGACCCGGCGGATGGTGCTGCTCGCCGCGCTCGACCCCGGCGACGACCCGGGCACGCTGGTCCGCGCCGCGTGGGCGGCCGGGCTGACCGTCGAGGCGCTCGCCCCCGCCGAGGCCGCCGGGCTGCTGCGTACCGGACCCGGCGGGGTGACGTTCCCGCACCCGCTCGCCCGCACGATGATCACCGCCGTCGCGCCGCTCGCCGACCTGCGCGCGGCGCACCTGCTGCTGGCCGGCACGCTCGCCGAGGGCACGCTGGGCCGGGCCCTGCGTCACGCCACCGCCGCCGACTGCCCGGCCGACGTGCTCGCCGCCGAGCTGACCGCGGCGGTCGACGAGGTGCCGGACCGCGCCGCCGCCGCCGTCGTGCTGCGCCGGGCCGCCGAGCTGAGCCCCGATCCCGGCCGCGCCGCCGAGCTGACCATCGCGGCGGCGCGGTGCGCCTGGACCGCCGGCGACCCGGACCAGGCCCGGGGGCTGCTACGGCGCCTGACCGCCGGACCGGCGCCCGGTCGGGCCGACCTGCTCCGCGGCGAGATGCAACTGCGCTGCGACGCGCCCGCCGCCGCAGTCGCCACGCTGCTGGCCGCCGCCGACGCGGTCGCGCCGGCCGACCGGCGGGCCGCGCTGCTGGCGCTGGTCCGGGCCGGCGAGGCCATCTGCGTCACCGGCGACCAGTACCGGTACGCCGAGGTGGCCCGCCGGGCCGAGGCGCTGCGGCGGCCCGGCGACCCGCCCGACCTCGACCTGCCGGCCACGTTCGCCGCCGGTGTCGGGGCGACGCTGCGCGGCGACCACGCCCGTGGTGGGCCGGCGCTGCGCCGTGTCGTCGTCCTCGGCGGCCGGTTGACCGGTCCCGCGCTCACCCCCGGCGCGCTCGTCTGCGCCGCCGCGGCCGCCCTGCTCGTGGCCGTGGACGGTCCCGCGCACCGGCTCGCCGGCCGGGCGGTCGAGGTGGCCCGCTCGCGCGGCGAGCTGTCCCTGCTGCCCCGGGCGCTGGAACTGCGGGCCGTCGCCGAGTACTGGCTGGGCCGGCACGAGGCCGCGGCCCAGACCGCCCGCGAGGGCGTGCGCGCCGCCCGCGCCACCGGCCAGCACGTCTGCGCCCAGGTGCACCTCGGCATCCTTGCCGTGCTGGCCGCGGTCCGCGCCGACCGGGACGCCGCGCTGGCCCGGATCGCCGAGATCGGCGACGGGGCCGCGCCGGGGAGCCGGCCCGACGCGTACGCCCGCTGGGCGCTCGGCGTGCTGGACCTGATCGACGGCCGGTACGCCGACGCGGTGGCCCGGCTGTCCGCGCTTGCTCGCACCGGCACCGGCCGGGGGCAGGTGCTGGTCCAGGTGATGGCCACGCCGTACCTCGTCGAGGCCGCCGCCCACGACGGCGGGCGGCCGGCCGCCGT
>NZ_JBMVFV010000062.1:0-35821 GCF_049538395.1 Micromonospora sp. AB353
GACGGAGGTGGGATGCTGCTCTCGTCGCCGCACGGCGGGCGGTCCCGGCTGCGCACCGCCGCTGTGGTCACCGCCGTCACGGTCGCCGCCGCCACCGGCGCCGGCCTGGTCTCGGCCGGGCTCGGCACCACGTCGGCGTCACCACCGCAGCCCGGCGTCTCCGCCGCGCCCGCCACCGAACGACCGGGTACGGCAGGCCCCGCGCTGCCCCGCGCCACGCCGGTGCGGGTCACCATCCCGCGCATCGGCGTCGACGCCGAGATCGTCCCGGTCGCCACCGACGCGGACGGCGCACTGGAGGTGCCGCCCCTGGAACGCCCGGAGGTCACCGGCTGGTACCACCCCGGCCCCGCCCCCGGCCAGGCCGGCAACGCGGTGCTCGTCGGGCACGTCGACTCGCAGCACGGCCCGGCGGTCTTCTTCGACCTCGGGCGGCTGCGCGGCGGCGACACGATCCGGGTGCTGCGCGCCGACGGGCGGACCGCGACGTTCACTGTGGACGGCGTCGGGGCGTACCCGAAGGAGCGTTTCCCCACCGCACGGGTCTACGGCGGCGACGCGGCGGCGCGGCTGCGGTTGATCACGTGCGGCGGGCGGTTCGACCCGCGGACCGGCAGCTACCCGGACAACATCGTCGTCTTCGCCACCGCGACCCGGTGACGGCAAGCGAGAGGCACCGGGCACTCGATACGTCGCACTGCGTTAAGGCACGGCCCTCGGGCTATACCGTCAGATTGTGGAGCTGCTTGGGTTGGGACGAGGACCCGCGATTTGCTTGGCGGGAGCAGCAAGCAGCGCACCACGCTCATCGTAGGTCGTAAGGGATTCCCTCACCTCCTTGCCGCCTTGAAGATGGGCCGCGTATGGGAGGGTGACGTCCGCGCTGGGATTGCCAAGAACCGCCCCAGCCCGATCGACGAGGACTGACGCCAGCCGGGGCCAGAAGGCAGAGCGCCCCCGGCGCGAGAAGCCTCACGCCGAGGGCAATCCGCTACCTCAGATGCGGGAGCCGGCCGTGGTCAGGTCGACGATCTGAGCCGAACCAGCACCCCGCTTCACCACGTCCGCCGCGTGCTGAGCGCCGGTGTAGGCGGTGTAGGTCTCGGACGCCGCGACCAGGATGCGGTTGTTGGTGCTCCACACCCGCCAGGACCAGGGCTGGCTGCCGGAGTTGGAGAGGAACACCTCGAACCGCAGGGTCAGCGCCGAGGCCTTGAGCGTCTGCGCCGCGCTGATAGCGTCAGCCTTGTTGTGCAGCGTCTCCGACTTGGCCAACTCACGGTTGTTGTCAGCGATGACCCGCCAGAAATACGGCTGGATCACGCTCTGGGAGTGCAGGATCTGAAGCTGCATTACGGGTAACCCTTCGGGGCGCCTGCCGCCTGTCGGCAGTGCGCGTGGTCCCGAGATCTCCACCCGTGCGCATCACGGTCGATTACGCATCTGACGTAGCACGTAATCGCCGACCGTTGTAGTGTCACAGTGCAGCCCGCCAAAGTTGCACCGAGACCCCCGCGCCCGGATGAGTCGACCCTCGACCCGTCTGGAGCCGGGGGTCTTTCTCGTTCTCGGCAGTAACGGTATGTGGTCGCGAGGCCGCATGCAAGTTGTCCATACGTGAATACCCCTCGGCGTGTCGGGTCTACCCGTCGTGGGTCACCAGCATGTGGACCACCACATCTTGGGGATGGCGGAATTGTCAGACGCGCCACGTATAATTTGCGGCCCTCGCCCGGTGGGCGTGGTCGTTCCGACCACATGTGACAGTCTGTGACCACAACAGCCTACCGCCAACATCCGTAGGCTGCTCACCGCCGGCGCCTGACCGGCAGACGCATGGGCAGCGAGGCCTCAGCATCGGGGCCAGAATCCCGGGTAGCCAAAGGACTGAAGGGACGGAGCTCAGCCAGGCTGCCGAGTATGGCAGGCCTGTCCTCGGGTCTCGTGTCCCGCAGCGCCATCTCAGCCAGTGCACGGTCTCGGTCAGCCTTGATCTTTACGTGCAGCAGCTTTGCACCCGCTAGAACGACGGTAGAAAGCATCGAAGCGGCTACCCAGAGCCCAGGATCTGCGAGCCCCACGGCCCAGTCTCCTCACTCTGGTCGAGTGAGGCACGCAGGGCTCAGCTCGACCAGTACGACGTTCGCACTGATGAAGCTGAGGTCCTGCGCCGATTGAGCAAGATCTCAGTGGTTCCATAGGGGCCTTAACGATGAGGCAATGGGCAGTCCCTCACTCCACCAATCGGCAGTGGGGTGCGGGTGACCTGCGGCTTGCGACCGCAGGATCGATATAGGTGCCTCTCGTCAGCGGAAGCAGCGTAACACGATGCGAGCATGCAGGGCCGTCACGTCACCTAGACACGTGAACGCGGCCCGGTGGCGCCCGTTGTCGTGCCACACGACACCACGCGGGCGTTCAGCCCTCCAGGTCGGCCAGTTCCGCGCCGAGCAGGTCCGCCAGCAGCGCCACCCGGCCCGGGTCGTTGTCGGCGGTGATGTTGCGGCTGGGCATCTCGACGGTCATCAGCAGGTAGAGATACAGCCGGTACAGCCCGAGCCGCCGCCGCGCCTCGGCGTCCAGCGGGAACGGCGCCGCCTCGCGGTAGGCGCGTACCAGCGGGTCGTCCGGCTCGTCCTCGACGCGGCGGAACAGCAACGGTGACACCAGGTCCATCAGCGGGTCGCCCCACAGGTACCGTTCGCCGTCGACCAGGCCGCTCAGACGCGGCGTGCCGTCCGGCCCGTCGACGGCGAGCACGTTCCCGGCCCAGCCGTCGAAGTGCAGCAGCGCCGGGCGGTCGACCGCGTCGAGCACCGCCGCGTGCCGCGCCACCAGCTCCCGGATCCGGGACGCCGGCACCGGCAGCGGCACCGCCCAGTCCGCGGCGTCGGCGAGCATGTCGTCCACCATGGCCGTGTAGGCGTCCCGCCACGTGGCGCCGGAGGCCCGGTCGCCGTCGTAGCCGTACCGCCCGCCGGTCACCGTGTGCAGCGCGGCGAGCGCGCGGCCGAACTCCGCGCGCAGCGGCCCGACGTCCGCGCCGGCCTGGCTCAGGTCCCAGAGGGGACGACCTGGTAGCCGCGCCATGAGCAGCCAGTCACCCAGTTCGGGGTGGCGGCCGTGGTGCAGCAGCTCCGGCGTGGGCACCCCCGGTGCGCGGTCGGCCACCAGGCGCAGGTAGTGCGCCTCCGCGCCGATCATGTCGCGCTCGTAGCGCAGCAGCGGTACGTGCGGCGGCGGACCGACCTTGAGCACCACGTCGCGGCCGTCGGTGAGGCGTACCTGCCAGACGGCGGCGAAGCCGCCCCCGGTCAGCGGGCCGCAGTCGGCCACCTCGGCGCCGGGCCCGAGCGAGGCGGCGAGATAGCGGCGGACCTGCGCGGGATCGAGAACCCGCTGGGTGGGACTCACACTCATGGTCCGGGGAGCCTACTGGGTTGAGGTGTAAGGAGGGGCCCCCTGTTAACGCCTCCGGTAGAGGAAGGGCCCCTTGTTAACACCTCTCCGCAGCTTGGGAGAATCGTGGCATGGCGAGACGGGGTGAACGGCCGGCGGCCTGCCCGTGCGGCACCGGCCGGCCGTACGCGGACTGCTGCGCCCCGGTCCACCGGGGCGAGGCGACGGCGGCGACCGCAGAGGCGCTGATGCGGTCCCGGTTCAGCGCGTTCGCGCGCGGCGACGCCGCCTACCTGCGGCACAGCTGGCACTCCACCACCCGCCCGGAGCGGCTGGAGCTGGACCCGGGCACCCGCTGGACCCGGCTGGAGATCGTGGAGACCGGGCAGGGCGGCCTGTTCGACAGCACCGGGACGGTCCGGTTCCGGGCGCACTACCGCGAGGACGGCCGGGCGGGCGTGCTGGCCGAGCACAGCCGCTTCGCCCGCGAGAACGGCCGCTGGGTCTACCTGGACGCGTCGCCCGAGTGACGCCTCCCCGGCGCCGACGCGGTGCGGCGCATCGCGGCGGGTGTTAAGAAGGGGCCCTTCCTCTACCGGAGGCGTTAACAAGGGGCCCTTCCTTACACCTAGGCGGGGCGGGGGGTGGGCTGGGCCAGCTCGGCGATCTCGCGGGGCAACTGGGACAGCGCTCGGTTGAACTGGGCCGGCCCGATCACCCGGTGCAGCGCCTGCAACACCGCCCGGGCGCCGCGCTCCGCGTCGGACGGGGTCGCGCCGGAGCGCTCGGCGACCCGGCGCAGGAATTCGTCGTACCCGAAGGCCTCGGGATCTTCGACCCGGGCGCGGGCCAGCAGCGGACGCAGCTCGTGCGCGACGTGCGCGGACAGGTCGTCGGCCTCGCCGCCGCTGATCCGTTCGGCGAGCGTGCGCAGTGTCGCCTCGGTCAGCGCGCGGGCCGTCTCGACCGGCACGCCGGCGCGGGCGGACACCCGCGCGTAGAACTCCGGTTCGGCCATGGTCCGTCCTCCCGTCGCAACGGCAGCGTGGCTACCCGCCGCCGGTCGCCGCAAACACCGCCGCACCGCCGGCCACGGCGAACAGGCGCTCAGGCCAGGGCCCGGGCCGCCGAGACGATCGCGCCGACGCCGATGCCGGCCCGGTCGAACTGCTGGGCGGGGGTGCCGGAGCCGGGCAGCCCGCGTACCGCCAGGTGGTTGACCCGGGCCGGTTCGCCCAGGTCGGCGAGCGCCTCCAGCACCGCGGAGCCCAGCCCACCTTCCGGGTAGTGGTCCTCGACCACGACGAGCCGCCCGCCGGTCTCCACGACGGTCTCGGCCAGGCGCTGCCGGTCCACCGGCTTGATCGAGTACAGGTCGATCACCCGCGCGTCGATGCCCTCGCGGGTCAGCTCGTCGGCCGCGGCGAGGCAGAGGTGCACCGTGACGCCGGTGCCGAGCAGCGCCACGTCCCCGCCGGCGCGCACCATCCGGCTGCCGCCGATCGGGAACGGCTCGGCGTCGTCGTAGAGCACCGGGTACTTGCCGCGCGTCGTCCGCAGGTAGCTCACGCCCGGGTGGTCGGGCATCTGGGCGACGAGCGCCGCGCAGGAGACCGCATCGGCCGGGCACAGCACCGTGGAGCCGGGCACCGCCCGCAGCGCCGCGACGTCCTCCAGCCCCATCTGGGACGGGCCGTCCGCGCCGATCTCCACCCCGGCGTGCGAACCGACGAGCGCGATGTCGGCCCGGGAGACCCCGGCCATCCGGATGAAGTCGTAGGCCCGGGACCAGAACGCGGCGAACGTCGCCGCGAACGGCCGGTAGCCGCGCACCGCCAGCCCGACCGCCGCGGCGGCGAGCTGCTGCTCGGCGATGAACATCTGGAAGAACCGATCCGGGTACGCGGTGGCGAAGCGCTCCGCCCGGGTGGAGTCGCTGACCTCGCCGTCGAGCGCGACCACGTCGGGCCGGGCGGCGCCGAGAGCGCGCAGCGCGTCACCGTACGCGTCCCGCGTGGCGACCTTCGCGCCGCGGGAGTACCGGGGCAGTTCCGGCTGTCCGTGCTCGGCCGGGGCGGTGCGCGGCGCGGCGGGGGGTTTCGGTCCGGCGACCCGGATCCGCCGGGGGCCGCCGAGCGCCCGTACGGCCCGGTCGGCCAGTTCCGGGTCGAACGGCTTGCCGTGCCAGGCCGGGTCGTTCTCCACCTCGGGTACGCCCTTGCCCTTGACCGTGCGGGCCAGCACCACTGCCGGCCCGGTGGCGTCGCGTGCCTGCCCGTACGCCTCGTCGATCGCGCCCAGGTCGTGGCCGTCGACGACGATCGCCTGGCAGCCGAACGCCTCGACGCGCCGCCGGTAGGTGTCCAGGTCCCACTCCAGTTCGGTGGGGCCGCGCTGGCCGAACCGGTTGACGTCGACGATCGTGGTGAGGTTGCGCAGCCCGTAGTGGCCGGCCTTGTCCAGCGCCTCCCAGACCGATCCCTCGGCGGTCTCGCTGTCGCCGCACAGCACCCAGACGTGGGCGGGCGACCGGTCGAGGTACTGGGCGGCGAGCGCCACCCCGACGCCGACCGGCAGGCCCTGGCCGAGCGAGCCGGTGGCGACGTCCACCCAGGGCAGCACCGGCGTGGGGTGGCCCTGCAGGCGCGACCCGGATCGCCGGTACGTCTCCAGCAGCTCCTGCTCGCTGATCGCGCCGGTGGCGCGGAACACCGCGTACAGCAGTGGGGAGGCGTGTCCCTTGGAGAAGATGAGGTGGTCGTTGCCGGGGTTGCCCGGGTAGGACCAGTCGTAGCGCAGGTGCCGGGCGACGAGCACGGCGAGCAGGTCGGCGGCGGACAGGCTGGACGTGGGGTGCCCGGAGCCGGCCATCGTGCTGCACCTGATCGCGTCCACCCGTAGCTGGGCGGCCAGGTCCGCCAGCCCGGTCAGCTCCTCGTCGCGCAGTGTGCGCTCTGCTTCCAACGTCACCGCGATCGTCTCCCGGGGTCGCCGAATTCCCGGACCAACGCTAGGCCGCGAACGCGACCATTGGTCCTCTTTCTGCCGATTCATGCTCGACCGGTGAGCAGCCAGAGCGCGACCAGCAGGTACGGCAGCACCGCGACCGCGAAGGCAGCCGGGTTGCCCACCGCACCGGCGAGCAGCCCGTACCCGGCGTAGAAGGCGACGATGGTCAGGTCGGTGGTCATTCCGGCGAGCGAGGTGACGGTGGCCCGGGCCGACCCGGTGATCCGGGCCTGGAGCCGCACGTCGGCGAGCACCGTGGCCAGTTGGAACGCGGCGAACGCCGCCGCCAGCAGCACGAACCCCGCCGGGTGCCGCAGCAGCGCCCCGGCGGCGGTCGCCGCGGCCGCGAACACGAGCAGACCGGCGTACCCGCGGTGGGACAGCCGCTCGCCCAGCGGCGCGAGCAGCCCGCCCACCGTCATCCCGGCCCACACCAGCAGGAGCAGCAGCGGTACGCCCACCTCGGCCATGCCGGTGTCGGCGGCGAGCAGGCCGGTGTATTCGTCGAGCCCGCCCCAGATCGCGGTGACGGCCGCGACCAGCAGCACGGCGGCGCGGACGCGGCGGTCGGCACGCACCTCGCGCAGGCCCAGGCGCAGGCTGTCCAGCCAGCCGGGCTCGTCGTCGCCCGGCCCCTCCCCCGGCGCGGCACTCGCGCGCGGCCCGTCCGGCTCGCCACCTGGAACCGGCGCTGAGGGTGGCCGGCGGTGTTCCGGGAAGCGGGCCGCGATGGCAGCCGCCAGCAGGCACGTCGCCACGCTCGCCGCGCCGACAGCGAGGTAGCCGCCGAGCGCGTACACCGGCCCGGCGAGCACCCCGGATCCGACCGCGCCGAGCACCTCGGCGGTGCGGGTCCGGCCGATCAGCCGGGCGTACCTGTCGGCCGCGCCGAGGCGTTCCAGCTCGGTGAAGACCAGCGCCTCCAGCGCGCCGGAGCGCAGCGCGCCACCGGCGCCCCAGAGCAGGAAGCCGACGGCGAACTCCGGATAGGACGGCAGCAGAACCCAGAGCGCGAACCCGGCGGCGGCCAGCAGCGGCGCGAGGCAGAGCAGCAGGCGGCGCGACACCGCGTCGGCCCACACGCCGGAGGGCACCTCCAGCACGATGCCGGCGGCCGCCCAGAGCACGAACAGCGAGGAGATCTGCCCGACCGACAACCCGGTGTCGGCGAACAGCAGCACGTAGAGCGGGTAGAGCAGGACGAGGTCGGTGAGGAACGCGTACCCGTAGAGCGTCGCCGCCAGACGGCGGGTCGCTGGTACGCGGGCAGGAGCGACGAGCATGGAACCTTCCCACGGGACGTGACGGACACCGGTCGGAATGCACGGCGTCCGCGGCGGCCCGCGGCCTCGTCGCTCAGGAAGGCATCAACATCGCCAGGTCATGCCGGGATCCTATCCGCCGCGAGCCGCTCCCGTGGTCCCCCGGCGGGCACGAGATCGGGGCGGGACCGTGCGGTCCCGCCCCGATTCGTCGCTGCTGTCGGGTCAGCGGCGGAACTTCTCCACGTCGGCCTGCGGGATGACCATGGTGGCCTCGTTGTCCGCGGCCTGCTCGGCGGTCGGCTGACGCGGCGTGGTCGGCTGGGTGCGGTCGGAGTCGGCGTACGCCGGGATGTGCTGCGTCGCCTCCGCGCCCGCCTGCGACGGCACCGGCTCGGTGGCGTCCGCGCCGGCGGCGGCCGGGGTAGCCGGGTAGGCCGGGACCGGCTGGGTGCGGTCCGCCTCGGCGTCGCGGCTCACCGGCTGGGTCAGCTCGGAGTCCGCGTACGGGCCGGTGGCGGCCAGGCGGGCCTCGACGTCACGACGGCCGGCCTGGTACGCGCGGGCGTGCGTGGCGATGGTCCGCGACTCCTCCTCGGCCCGGGTCAGCCAGTTCTCCCAGCGGCTCTGCATCGGCCGGACCAGCCCGCCGCCGACGCCGACGACGAGGATGCCGCCGACGGTGGCGAGCACCGCGATCAGCACCGGGGTGGTGACGGTGGTGGCGACGCCGATCTGGTTGAGCGCGGCGATGACGCCGAGGCCCAGGATGAACACCGAGGCGAGGTTCGCCAGCACCCGGCCGTACGAGAGGCCGCCGAGCGCGCTGGAGATGATGTCCTTCACCGCGCGGGCGATGGCCGCGGCGACCACCACGATGACGATGGCGACGAACGCCCGGGGCAGCCAGGCGATCACGCCGGCGATCAGGTCGGAGATGGGGTTCGGGCCCCAGATGCCGAACGCGAGCTGCAACGTCACCAGCAGCACGCCGTAGTAGGCCAGCTTCGCGACGATGTCGCTGGCGTCGTACTTCGAGCGGGCCAGCGCGGTCTTGATCCCGCCGCGCTCCACGGCCCGGTCGAAGTGGACCCGCTCCAGGACCTTGTCCACGAGCTTCAGCACGGCCTTGGCGATCAGCCAGCCGACGATCAGGATCGCGACGAACGCGACCGCCTTGGGCAGGAACAGCATCACCGAACGGAACGCGTCGCCCACCGCGTCCCCGAAGTTGTCTCTCATCGAAGGGCCTCCACGTACGTGGTCCATGTTTGTTCGGGTGGGGCTACCCGGACCCGCGCGCGGGGAAACGCGGGTCAGCCGCCGGGACAGCGGTAGACGACCCGGGTGCTGGCCTGCGCCGTCGACGGTTCGATGATGTTGACGGTGGCGATCCCGGTGGTCGTCCCGGCCCCGGTGAACGTCCACTTCAGGGTGAGCGCCGCCGTGTGCTGCCCGCTGCCGACCCGCTCGGTGAGCACGGCGCCGGGCGGCGCGTCGGAGCGGAACCACTGGTACCTGATCGTCCCGCCGCGCCCGTTGGTGCGCACGGTGGCCACCACGTCGACAGTCACGTCGCAGGCGACACCCGCGGGCCGGGGCACCGCGACGGTGACCCCCTCGACCTCCAGCGGGCGCAGCCGCTGCCACAGGTAGAGGCCGACGGTCAGCAGCAGCACCACGGTGAGCAGCGTGGACAGCACCGAGACGACGCGACGCCAGACCGGGCGCGGCCGGATCGGCGGTGCGGTGGGCCAGTGCGGCGCGGGCGGCGGCGTCGCCGGCACTCCCGGCCCGAAGCGCAGCTCACCGCCGGGGGCCGGCACGCCGCTCACCGCCCGCGCGTGGCCGCTCCGATCCGGGTACGCCTCGGCGCCCGTCGCCGCCGTCCCGGTGGGTTGGCCCTGATGCGGTACGCCGGTGGGCTGCCAGGACGCGGTGGGCTGCCACGATGCGGTCGGTTCCGCGCCGGGGCGCCCAGTCGGCTCCGCCGGCGGACGCGCATGGACGGTGGCCTGTCCGGTCGCGCTTTTGGCTGGCGGGCGCATCCGGGCCGTCGCCTCACCTGTGTCGTCTGCCCGGCCTGGGCTCAGGTGCACGGTCGGCTCGGCAGCCGGCGTGGCCGAGGCGGCGAGCTCTGCGGTGCGGTCGTCCCCGCCGGGGATCGCGGCCAGGTGGACCGTGGGTTCGGCGGTAGGTGGCCGGCCGGCCGCCGCCCCGGGGAGGTGGACGGTGGGCTCCGAGCTGCCGGTCGCCGCCGGGGTGTCGACGGCGAGCCGGACGGTCGGCTCCGCATGGTCGATCACGAGCGCCGTCGTCGGCTCGGCGCTGCCGGTAGCCGGCTCCGCCCGCTCAAGGGCCGACGACACGGTCGGCTCCGCTTTCTCGGGGGCCGGGTCTGCCTGCGTGACGGCGAGCGGCACCGTCGGGTCGGCGTCGGCTCGGGGACGGACCAGATGGACGGTGGGCTCGGCGGCGTCCGCGTCGCCGGTAATCGGCAGGGCGCGGGTGGGCAGCGCCTCGGTGGGCTCGTCGGGGCGGGTCACGCCGACCGCCTCCGGGACGGGCTGCGGTGCGGGGCAGCGGGCACTGTCGTACTCCTAGCCGGGGGTGCAGTCGTGGTAGAGCGTCACGTACACCGGTGACGTCGAGGTGGTCGTGTTGCCGGCGGCGTCGGCGGCGGTGACCCGGATGGGGATGCGGGCGCTGCGCTTGGGCGTGGACAGCGGGCCGAGCGTGCCGGTGAACAGCCCGCGCCCGGCGGCGGCCATCCGGATCGTGCCGGTGGCGCCGTCGACGGTGTAGCCGAAGGTGACGGTGAGCGCGGCCGGGCCGCTGCGGTCGTCGGTGACGGTGGCGGTGACCGTGCTGCTCTTGGCGCCGTAGGGGCAGCCCTTCGGGTCCAGCTCGCCCGGGTCGGCGCTGACGCCGTCCACGACCGGCGCGGTCACGTCCGGTGGCGGCGGGCTGGTGGTGCGCGACGCGCTGGGGGTGGGTGTGCCGGTTCGGGTCGGCGACCCGGTCGGGTCGGGGGTGGCCGACGGCGCGGGAGGTGGCGGCGCGGCGGACGCGGTGGACGGGCTGGGTGTGGGTGACGGGCTGGGTGTCGCGGCGCCGGTCGGGTCCGGTACGGGTGGGCCGGTGGTGGCGGGAGCGGCGCTCGCCGGGCCGGTCGGGCCCGTGGCGGACGTGTCGTCGTGGGCGGCGTAGCTGTAGCCGGCGCCCCCGGCCAGGACGGCGGCGGCCAGGGCGCCGGCGGCGAGCGCGGTGCGGGTGCGGCCCTTGCGGAACCGTCCGCTCCGGCCGATGGTGGTCGTGCCGAGTGCGGTGTGCGCCACGGCGGTGGCGCCCTCGGCCCGGTCCGGGAACGGCCACAGCGCGGCCAGCAGCACTGCCCGCCGGGCCAGTTCGCGCAGCCCGCGTTCCTCCCATTCCGGGCCGTAGCCGGTGCCGGCGACCCGTTCCAGCAGCTCCAGGAACGCCTCGGCGGACGGCGGACGCTCGCCGGGGCGTTTGGCCATGCCGTGGCGCAGCAGTTCGTGCACCGGCGGGGGTGCCGCCTCGGCGGGGATCGGCGCGCTGGCGTGCTGGTCGCGCAGCGAGAGCAGGTCCGGTCCCTGGTACGGGGGACGGCCGGTGAGGCACTCGAAGAACGTGGCGGTGGCGGCGTAGACGTCGCACGCGGGGCTTGCCGGCGCGCCGGTCCACTGCTCGGGCGCCATGTAGCGGGGCGTGCCGGACACCGTGGTGTCGGAGCCCTGGCCGATCGGCATGGCGATGCCGAAGTCGGCGAGTTTGCTCAGGCCGGTGCCGGTGACCAGCACGTTCTCCGGTTTGTAGTCGCGGTGCACGACACCGTGGGCGTGTGCGGCGGCCAGGCCGGCGAGCGAGCCCTTGAGGACGCAGAGCGCGGCCTCGGGTGTGGTCGGTCCGTGTTCGCGCAGCATCTGGCGCAGTGAGACGCCGTCGACCAGTTCCATCACGATGGCCGCGCCGTGCGGGCTCTCCACGTACTCGTAGAGGCGGCTGACGTGCGGGTCGTCGATCTCGCCGAGGAGCCGGGCCTCGGTGCGGAACGCGGTCCGGAACGCCGAGTCCTCGCCCAGGTCGCGGATCAGGTACTTGATCGCGACGGGGGTGCCGGTCGGGTCGTGGGTGGCGAGCACGACGCTGCCCGACGCGCCGGCACCGAGCCGGCGGACGGGGGTGTATCCGGACAGTTCCCAGCCGCTCATGCGACAGACTCCACGGCGTCCCACGGGCGGATGTCGGTCGCCGCCTCGCTCGTCATTCTCACCGTGACGCAGCCGCCGGCCATCGCCGCAACGGCTGCTTCCGGACGCCGGTCGGCGTCCGGGCGCTCGCGCGGCACGGCGCGGCGCGGCAGGTGGTCGGTATCGGACACACCGCCACGATTACCAGACCCCGGCAACCACAGTCACCTCGTCGATCATGAAGTTGACAGGGACGAAGAGGACGGACATCGCCGCCAACTTCATGATCGACGGAGAGGGAGTGCGGCGGGTGAGAGGGCGCGGGTTCAGAAGCGGCGAGGTGAGGGGATGCCTGCGGGTGGCGGGGTGCGGAGCAGCCAGAGGGGGTTGCTCGCGCCGACGATCTCGCCGTCGCGGTCGCGGACCTGGGTCCGGACGTACGTGCCGGCGCCAACGCGCACCGGCAGGTCGTACCAGCCCTGCCGCAACTGCCGCCAGGGCACCTGATCGACCCGGACCGCCGGTGTCGGGTCCGCGACACCGGCCCGGTCGACCTCACCGATGACCGTCTCCAGCGTGGCCCCGGCCGGCAGATCGGTGGCGCGCAGCCGCACCGTGACGGTGTCCTCGGTGAGTACGGCGAGCGCGCCCATCGCGCTGCGGCCGCCCAGCTCCAGGTCCAGCGCGCCCCGGTAGCCGGTCAGGTCGGCGAACCACGCCTGCCCGGCGCGCAGCGCCGCGATCAGGTCGTCCCGGCCGGTCGAGGCCGCCCACACCGAGGTGACGTCGCGGTCCCGGCCGGCCCGCCAGTCGGTGCCGTCGTGGTCGTCGGTGACCCCCACGGCGGTGAGCGGGATCGCGTTGCGGGCCGCCACGTCGTACGCCCAGAGGTGGTCCTCGACCGGCCGGCGTCCGATCTCGATCAGGTCGACGCCGAGCGCGTTACGACCGACCAGCAGGCGGGCCAGTGATTCGCGGCGTTCGGTGTCCAGCGGGTGGTTCCAGCACACCACCCCGCCGTGCGCGTGCAGGAACTCCACCATCCGTTCGGTGGCGTCGACGTCGTTGTCCCGGTACGGCGGGGACGGGAAGCGCGGCAGCGTGCCGTCGCCGCCGAACCAGTTGAGGTGCCGCACCATCGACACCTCGTACGCCCGGTGGTGGGTGACGCCGGGGTACGCCCCGTCGTAGCCGCGCAGCACCTCGGCGCGCAGCTCCTCGCCCGCCTGGCCGGCGCGGCGAGCGCGGTCGAAGACGAGCCGGTCCACCAGGTAGGCGCCGCGCCCGCCACCGGCCACCGTCACGCCGAGGCGCAGCCCGCGCAGCGAGTTGTCCCCGGCGACCAGGCCGGGCCAGAGCCGCCGTACGTCGGCGAGCAGGTCGAACGTGTGCCGCCGCCAGGCGCCGGGCGGGGCGGGCAGCTCGACGGTGCCGTGGCGGCCGTCGACAGTGTGCCGGGGCGTGTCGACACCGCCGAGGCGGTAGCGCAGCACGAGCTGCCCGGCGGGGCGGCCGGGTCCGGCCGGGTGGTGCGACAGCGCGAGTTCCACGGTGAGCGTCGCGTCCCGGCCCGCCGCTTCGGGGCGTACGTCGAGGTGCAGTGTCGTGTCGGAGATGTTGGCGGTGTGCGTCCAGTTCCACGCCTTGCCCGCGTACCAGAGGGTGCCGGAACCGGCGGCGGTGAGGCGCAGCGCGCGGCCGGGGCCGTCGGGGGCGTCCGGCGCGTCCACGAAGTCGGCGGCCGAGCCGGTCAGCCGTCCCTCGGTGGCGGGCTGCCAGGTCCAGGCCAGGCCGCCCTCGCGTTCCTCCGGGCCGTCGAAGTGGACGACCCGGCGATGGTCGTGGGCGGCGACCCGGAAGTCGTGGTCGGTCCACCAGAGCACATCGACGCCGTTGCGGCGGGCCTGGTCGAGGTGGGCGGCGTAGCTGGCCACGCCCTCGCTGAACGAGGCGTGCAGGTGCATCGCCATGCTGACCGGCCGCCGGCCGCGCGGCGGGGGCGGCGGCCGGTCGTTCGTGGCGGCCAGCCCGACCGGCACGCCGATCCCGGCGACCGCCAGCCCGCCCGCGGCGACGAGCACGCTGCGCCGGTCCAGCCGCCCGCGACCCGCCATGCCACTCCCCCCGTCCGCCCGGGGCCAGCGTACGGGCGGAACCTCAGCGCGGGGGCACCGCCACCCGGGCGGCGAGTGGGCGTCCGGCCAGCCGCCGGATCGTCAGGTACGCCTCGCAGCCGAGGCAGAGCCCGAACGCGGCGTTTCCGAAGGCGGCGGCCAGCGCCGCGCCGGTGGCGGTCAGGCCGAGCGCGGGCAGCCCGGCGAACCAGCCGGCCGCACCGGCGACGCTGAAGACCAGGCCGACGACCTGGGCGAAGCGCACCGGCGCGACCGGCTCCAGCTCCGCCGGCGGGTCCAGCCGGGGCGCCACCAGGGCGCGGAACAGCAGGCCGTACGGGCCGACGCGCGGATTCAGGGCGGTGAGCGCGAACACCACGGCCTGGGCGAGCAGGAGCAGCCCGGAGCCGGTGACGAGGACGATCGCGAGGACGACTGTGGTGAGGACGGCGGCGAAGCGCGGTCCCCGGGGGTCGAGCAGCATGGGACGAGGCCGTACGCCGGTCATCGCGCCGCCCCGGCCGTGAGCGCGGCGATCAGGTCGTCGCGGTCGGGCACGCCGGCGGCCCGGCGCACCACGCGGCCGGCGGCGTCCACCACCAGCACCGTCGGGGTACGCCACACGTCCAGTTCCCGGGCCGCGTCGAGGTGTTCGTCCACGCCGACCTCCCGCACCGCGACCCCGTCGACGCGGGCGGCGACGTCGGCGAGCACCCGGCGGGCGGCCCGGCAGGGCGCGCAGACCGGTGCGGAGAACTGGACCAGCGTGACCTCGCCGGGGCGTACCCCGAGGGCGGTGAGGGTGGCCCGGTGCGGCGCGTCGGCGGCCGATGGGCGCTTCCGGACGGCGCGCAGCCGCCCGTCGTGGCGGCGGCGCCACCAGCCGAACGCGGTGGCGCCCGCGAGCACCGCGACGAGCACGAGGATCCCGGTCAGGCTGGGCGACTGCACCGGCCCAGGCTGCCACGGCGGGTCGCGGAAGACCATGGTCCGTCCCGGTCAGCGGACGTGACATCGCCTACTCCGGCGGTAGGAGCGGCCGGTTCACCGGCCGGTGAACGTCGCTTTTGTCCTCTGGCGCGCCGCGCGAGCTTGGCAATATTCTCCACCACGCGCGCAGTCGTTGCAGTTCCTTTACATCGCCCGGCGCCGGCCGGGCCATCGAGGAGGCGAGATGCACTTCGACCACCCCGAGCTGGACCGCCGTACGCTGCTGCGGGCCGGCCTCGGCGCCGCAGCGGTCGCGGTCGTCGGCAGCGAACTCGCCCTGCCGGCCGCCGCGCACGCCGCGCCGGGTGCGGACCTCGACTGGATCATCGGTTGCGACGAGTGGGCCGCCCGCCCGCCGGCCGGCCCGCTCTCGGTGAGCGCGATCCCGACCAACAAGATCATCGTGCACCACATGGCGTTCCCGAACGTCACGGACTACTCCGAGGAGCACGCCAAGCAGCTCGCCCGCGACTGCCAGGACCTGCACATGGACGGCAACGGCTGGTCCGACACCGGGCAGCACTTCACGGTGAGCCGCGGCGGTCACGTCCTGGAGGGACGCCACGGCAGCCTGGACCGGCTGCGGGCCGGCGACCGGCAGATGATCGCCGCGCACTGCCCGGGCGAGAACGGGCGGGCCATCGGCATCGAGAACGAGGGCACCTACGTCACCGAGACGCCGCCGGAGGAACTGCTCGACTCCCTCGCCCGGCTGTGCACCGCGATCTGCCGGCAGTACGGGCTGCACGCGCACGACATCTTCGGCCACTGGGACTTCCGCGCCACGCTCTGCCCGGGCGCGATGTTCTACCGGGAGTTCCCGGCGCTGCGCCGCGCGGTGTTCCAGAAGCTCGGCACGAAGCTGGGCGACGTTCCGGCCCGCCGCTGGCCCGACATCTGGCGTTTCGTCGGCGGCCCGGTGGTCCAGGCCGCGCAGTACCTGCTCACGTTCCGCGGCTACACCGTGCCGACGAACGGCGTGTTCGACGCGGCCACCGTCGCCGCGGTCCAGGACTGGCAGGCGCGCAACGGCATCCCGGTCGACGTCGACGCCACGCTCACGGCGCCGACCTGGGAGACCCTGGCCCCGGAGCTGGACCAGAAGTCGTCGGGCGTCCCGGTGGTGGCCGCGCAGTCCATGCTCGCCTCCAAGGGCTACGCCGAGGTCACCGCGACCGGCGAGTACGACCACGCGACCCGCACGGCGGTGAAGGACCTCCAGCGCCTGCACGGACTACCGCCCAACGGCAAGATCAGCACCACCACCTGGTGCGCGCTGGTGGGGGGCGTGGTGCGCCAGTCGTTCCACAAGCACTGACGGCGCACCGGCGGGGAGAGCGGTGGGGGTGGCAACGGCGCCACCCCCACCGCGTCGTTACGGCCTGGATCGCGGCGAAACGTCGGCATTGACGACTGGTGAACGACGGCTATCCCGGACGGCGGTGGTGCGCCGATCATTGCCCGCAGATAGATATGAGTCATTCTCACCTCCGGGCAGAACGCCCGGGCACGGAGGCCGAGACGCCGTCATCCGGGCGTACCGAACGGCCCTACTCCGCGTCCCCCGGAGGATCGCCATGCCACGACCCGCCATCCGTGCCCGCCTCGCGGCGCTCACCGCCGCCGCCCTCACCGCGAGCGTCCTGACGGTCATCACGCCGTCACCGGCGCTCGCCGCCACCACGTTCACCCCCGACGACTACTGCCTCGGTCAGTGCGCCGACATCCTGCCCCCCGGGCAGAACGGCAACGCCACCCTCGCCGGCATCCTGGCCCACCAGGCGCTCGGCACCCGCCCGGCGCACTCCAGCGACCAGCTCGACGAGTACGCCAACCTGGTCTACAACTACGCCGGGCTGACCGACGAGCAGATCGCCCACTTCTACAACGACGCCTCGTTCGGCGTCCCCGACGCCCAGGTCGAGAGCAGGATCTCGCCGCGTTCGGACGTCACCATCGTGCGGGACAAGGCCACCGGCGTCCCGCACGTCACCGGCACCACCCGCGCCGGCACCATGTTCGGCGCCGGCTACGCGGGAGCCCAGGACCGGCTCTGGGTGATGGACCTGCTGCGGCACGTCGGCCGCGGCGACGTCAGCTCGTTCGCCGGCGGCGCCCCCGGCAACCGGGAGCTGGAGCAGAGCGTCTGGGCCAACTCGCCCTACACCGAGGCGGACCTCCAGGCCCAGGTCGACGCGCTGCGCCTCAAGGGCACCCGGGGTCAGCAGCTCTACACCGACGTCGTCGACTACATCGCCGGCATCAACGCCTACATCGACAAGTCGATCGCCGACGACAACTACCCCGGCGAGTACGTGCTCACCGGCGCCGGCAAGCCGAAGCACTTCACCATGACCGACCTGATCGCCACCGCCGGTGTCATCGGCGGGCTGTTCGGCGGGGGCGGCGGCAGCGAGGTGCAGTCCGCGCTGGTGCGGGTGGCCGCCCGGGCCAAGTACGGCCCGACCGAGGGCGACCGGGTCTGGACGGCGTTTCGCTCGCAGAACGACCCGGAGACCGTGCTGACACTGCACGACGGGCAGAGCTTCCCGTACGGCGCGACGCCGCCCGGCGCCACCAGCGCGGTGCTGCCCGACGCCGGCACGGTGGTCGCCGAACCGCTCGCGTACGACGCCACCGGCGGAGCCGCCGCCCGCACCGGCACCAGCGCCGCCACCAAGGACCTGGTCGGCGGCCTGTCCAACCTGCGGGCGCACGGCATGTCCAACGCGGTGGTGGTCTCCGGCCGGCACACCACCACCGGCAACCCGGTCGCCGTGTTCGGCCCGCAGACCGGCTACTTCGCCCCGCAGCTGCTCATGCTCCAGGAACTCCAGGGGCCGGGCATCAGCGCGCGTGGCGCGGCGTTCGCCGGGCTGAACCTCTACGTACTGCTCGGCCGCGGCCAGGACTACGCGTGGAGCGCCACCTCCGCCTCCCAGGATCTGACCGACACGTACGCGGTGCCGCTGTGCACCACCGACGGCAGCGCGCCGACGCTGCGCTCCAACCGCTACCTCTTCCGCGGCCAGTGCGTCGCCATGGAGGTGCTGGAGAAGCGCAACTCCTGGTCGCCGACGCTCGCCGACTCCACCCCGGCCGGCGCGTACACGCTGCGCGCGCTGCGCACCAAGTACGGGCTGGTGTCCTACCGGGGCCTGGTGAACGGGCAGCCCACCGCGTTCACCAAGCTGCGCTCCACCTACCGGCACGAGGCCGACTCGGCGATCGGCTTCCAGGCGTACAACGACCCGGCGGCGATGGGCAGCGCGGCGGCGTTCCAGGCGTCCGCGGCCAGCGTCGGATACGCGTTCAACTGGTTCTACGTCAACTCGACCGAGGCGGCGTACTACAACTCCGGCTCGAACCCGGTGCGCTCCTCCACCTCCGACCCGAACCTGCCGATGAAGGCCGAGCCGGCGTACGAGTGGGCCGGCTGGAACCCGGACACCAACGACGCCACGTACGCCCCGGCGTCGACCCACCCGCAGTCGGTCAACCAGGACTACTACGTCAGCTGGAACAACAAGCAGGCGCGCGACTTCGGCGCGGCCGACGGCAACTTCAGCTACGGCGCGGTGCACCGGGGTCAACTGCTCGACGGTCCGGTGAAGGCGGCCATCGCCCAGCGCAAGGTCGGACGCGCCGACATCGTGCGGATCACCGCCGAGGCGGCGGTGACCGACCTGCGCGGCCAGCAGGTGCTCGGCGAACTGCTGCGGGTGCTCGACAGCACGCCGGTCACCGACCCGGCGCTCGCCGCCGCGGTGACCAAGCTGCGGGCCTGGCAGCAGGCCGGATCGCGGCGGGTGGAGACGTCACCCGGCTCGAAGGTCTACCAGCACGCCGAGGCCATCCGGATCTTCGACGCCTGGTGGCCGCTGCTCGCCTCGGCACAGTTCCGTCCCGGCCTCGGCCCCGACCTGTACGGCGCGCTCGTCGACGCCCTCCAGGTCAACGAGGCGCCCTCGGGCGGCCAGAACGGCGCCCGCGACGGCACGGTGAACTGGGCGTCGCAGGGGCAGGCGCACAAGGGCTCGGCGTTCCAGTACGGCTGGTGGGGTTACGTCGACAAGGACCTGCGGGCCGTGCTCGGCGACCCGGTGGCCGGCGGGCTCGGACGCACGTACTGCGGCAACGGCAACCTGGGCGCATGCCGGCAGGCGCTGCTGGACACGCTCGGCCAGGCCGCCGCGGCGCCGGCGACCACCGTCTACCCGGGCGACTCCTCGTGCGGGGCGGGCGACCAGTGGTGCGCCGACTCGATCGCCCAGTCCGGGCTCGGCGGCATCACCCACCCGCTGATCGCCTGGCAGAACCGGCCCACGTACCAGCAGGTCGTCTCGTTCCCGGCGCGCCGGGGCGACGCGGTGACCAACCTGGCGCAGGGCCGTACCGCCACCGCGTCCAGCACGCAGTTCCTGACCAGCAACACCCCGGCGAAGGCGGTCGACGGCAGCCTCGGCACCCGGTGGGCCAGCAGCTACAACGACAACCAGTGGCTGCGGGTGGACCTCGGCTCGGCCCGGACGATCAGCCGGGCGGTGCTGCGGTGGGAGGCCGCCTACGCCACCGGCTACCGGATCGAGGTCTCCGGTGACGGCAACTCCTGGCAGCCGGTGTTCAGCACCACCACCGGCAACGGCGGCGTCGACAACGTGACGTTCGCCCCGGTCAGTGCCCGCTACGTGCGGATGTACGGCGTCACCCGGGCCACCTCGTACGGCTTCTCGCTCTACGAGTTCGAGGTCTACGGACGGTGACCGCGGACGACCGGCCGGCGGGTGCTCCCGCCGGCCGGTCGTCCGTGTCCGGGCAGGCCAGTCCCGCCTATTCGAACATGTGTGCGAGGATGGCGGGGTGTCGAGCGAGGCCACCATCCTGCACGCCGACCTGGACGCGTTCTACGCCTCGGTCGAGCAGCGCGACGACCCCCGGCTGCGCGGCCGGCCGGTGATCGTCGGCGGCGGCGTGGTGCTCGCGTGCAGCTACGAGGCCAAGGCCCGGGGCGTACGCAGCGCGATGGGCGGCCGGCAGGCGCGGCGGCTCTGCCCGGACGCCGTCGTGGTGCCGCCCCGGATGGCCGCCTACACGGCCGCCAGCCGGGCGGTGTTCGAGATCTTCCGGCACACCACCCCGCTCGTCGAAGGGCTCAGCATCGACGAGGCGTTCCTCGACGTGGGTGGGCTGCGGCGGCTCGCCGGAACGCCGGCCGCCGTCGCGGCCACGCTGCGGGAGCGGGTACGCCGCGAGGCCGGCCTGCCGATCACCGTCGGCGTGGCCCGGACGAAGTTCCTGGCGAAGGTCGCCAGCGGTGTGGCGAAGCCGGACGGGCTGCTGGTCGTCGAGCCGGACCGGGAACTGGCGTTCCTGCACCCGCTGCCGGTCGAGCGGCTGTGGGGCGTCGGCCCGGTCACCGCCGCCCGGCTGCGCGACCGCGGCCTTCGTACCGTCGGGCAGGTGGCCCGGCTGGACGAGCCGGCGCTGGTGTCGCTGCTCGGCGCGGGCGCCGGCCGGCACCTGCACGCGCTGGCCCACAACCGCGACCCACGGGCGGTGCAGGTGGGCCGCCGCCGCTCCTCGATGGGCGCGCAGCACGCGCTGGGACGCGGCCCGCACTCCCCCGCCGACCTGGACGCGGTGCTGGCCGGGCTGGTCGACCGGGTCACCGGCCGGATGCGCGCCGCCCGCCGCACCGGCCGCACGGTGACGCTGCGGCTGCGTTTCGCCGACTACACCCGCGCCACCCGGTCGCACACGCTCGACGAGCCGACCGCGCAGACCGGACCGCTGCGGAGCGCCGCCCGTGACCTGCTGCGCGCCGCGCTGCCGCAGATCGCGGAACGGGGCGTCACGCTGCTCGGCGTCTCCGTGGGCAACCTCGGTGCCGGGCACACCCAGCTCACCCTGCCGTTCACCGCCGAACCCGGCCCGGCGCTGGACGCCGCCGTCGACGCGGTGCGGGACCGCTTCGGCTCGCGGGCGCTGACCCGTGGCGTGCTGCTCGGCCGCGACCCGGGCGTCGAGATGCCCCGGCTGCCGGACTGACCGCCCGGCCTCCTCCCCGGGTAGGAGACGCGCTCCGACCCGGGGCCGCGGACGCGGCCTCCGGGCGGGCGCGACCGGCCCGGCCCGCCACCAGCATCTACAGGCATGACTACGGTACGGAACCGGGCGGCCGGATGGCACCGCCCCCTGATGCTCCTCGTGTCCGCGATGGCGGTGCTCACCGTCGTCGCCGCGGTCGGCGTCGTGGCCGACCCGCGCGTGCTCACCGGCGCGCCGATCTGGCTCAAGCCGCTGAAGTTCGCGATCTCGTTCGTCCTCTACGGCGTCACGCTGGCCTGGATGCTGTCCCTGCTGCCCCGCCGCAGCCGGGCGGCCGAGCGGGCGGCGACCGTGATCGTGGCCATGGCCGTGGTGGAGATGGTCGTCATCGTGGGTCAGGTGCTGCGCGGCACCACCAGTCACTTCAACGGCACCACCACGCTGGACGCGATGCTGTTCAGCGTGATGGGCGCGGCGATCACCGTCCTGTTCGCCGCCCAGCTCGTGCTGGCGGTCGTGCTGGCCCGCCGGTCCCTCGCCGACCGGGCCGGCGGCTACGCGGTACGGCTCGGCCTCGCCGTGTCCCTGCTCGGCATGCTCGTCGCGTTCCCGATGGTGGCGCAGCCACCGGCCGGCGCGCCCGCCGGGATCAGCGGAGCGCACAGTGTCGGTGTGCCGGACGGCGGCCCGGGGCTGCCGCTGCTCGGCTGGAGCACCACCGGCGGCGACCTGCGCGTGGGGCACTTCGTCGGCATGCACGCGTTGCAGGTGCTGCCGCTGCTGGCGATCCTGCTCGACCGGTTCCTCGGCGCGCGGCTGGACGAGCTGACCCGGGCCCGGCTGGTGCTCGTCGGCGGGGCCGCGTACGCGGCACTCACGCTGCTGGTGACCGCCCAGGCGCTGCGCGGGCAGCCGCTGCTCGCGCCGGACGCGCTCACGCTCGCCGCGGCGGCCGTGCTGGTCGCGGCCACGGCGGCGGCCACCACGCTGGTGCTGGTCCGCCGGGCCCGACGTACCGCGGTGGTGCTGGTCGGATGAGCACCGCGCTGTTCAGCCTGACGTTCACGCTCGCGGCGCCGTTCTGGGCGCTGATGATCCTGGCGCCGCGCTGGTCCTGGACCGGCCGGATCGTCGGCTCGCCGCTGATCGTGGTGCCGGTGCTGCTCGTCTACGCGGCCCTGGTGCTCCCCGCGCTCGGCACGGTGCTGCCGGTGGTGACCGCGCCCACGCTCGACGGCCTGCGGGACCTGCTCGGCACCGCAGACGGCGCGGCGGCGGCCTGGGCCCACATGATCGCCTTCGACCTGTTCGTCGGCAGGTGGATCTGGCAGGACTCCCGGGACCGAGGGCTGCCGGCCCTGCTCACCGCCCCGGTGCTGCTGCTCACCGTCCTGCTCGGCCCGATCGGGCTGGCCGTCCACCTCGGACTGCGCTCCGCGTGGCGGCGGCCGGCGAACGCGGTGGCTCCGGCCGCACCGGTCGCCTAGGCTGACGCGGTGGGCTGGGTCGGTCGGCTGTTCGACGCGCGGGACACGTTCGCGCGGGTTCTGCTGCTGGACCTCAGCGGCATCGGCTATCTGGTGTTCGGCGCGCACGGCGGCCCGGCCGCCACCGGTACGCAGTGGGCGCTGGCGGTCCCGGCGTTCGTGCTGGCGCTGCTGTGCCACCGCCGGCCCCTGATGAACCTGCTGGTCCAGTCGGCCCTGCTGGTCGCCGCGCTCGTCCTGGTCGACGACGTGATGATCAACCAGGTCGGAGCGAGCTGGGCGCTGCTGGAGCTGACCATGCGGGCCACCCGGCCGCGCACGATCTGGCTGGGCGCCGGGCTGCTCGCCGCCGTCGACCTGTCCGGCCAGATCGGGGAACCGGTCCGCCGGGCGCTCACCGGCCTGTTCGGGCTGGCCGTCACCGTCGGCCTGCCGCTGCTGCTCGGGCTGGTCGTGCGGACCACCCGGGAACTCGGGCGGCAGGCCGAGGTGCGGGCCGAGGCGGAGCGGCGCCGGCGCGAGTCGGAGAGCCGGGCGGCCCGCGCCGACGAGCGCGGCGCCATCGCCCGCGAGCTGCACGACGTGCTCGCGCACCACGTCGCGTCGATGGTGCTGCGGGTCGGCGTGGCCCGGCACGTGCTGCCCGACCTCGATCCCCGGGTCGGCGAGGTGTTCGACGACGTGCACGCCACCGGCACGGCTGCGCTGACCGACCTGCGGCGGCTGGTGGCGGTGCTGCGCGACCCGGACGGTGTCCGCGGCGACGCCGCGCTGACCGCGATCGAGCCGTCGGCGCTGCCGGCCGCGCTCGGCGCGGCGGTCGACCGGGCCCGGCAGGCGGGCGTCGTCGTCGAGGCCGACGTCGACCCGGCGGTCGGCACCCTCGACGCGGTACGCGGCCAGGCGGTGCTGCGACTGACCCAGGAGGCGTTGACGAACGTGGCGAAACACGCCGGCGCGGCGGCCCGCGCACACCTGACCGTGTCGGTCCAGGACGGTGCGGTGCACTGGGCGGTCACCGACGACGGGCGGGGCGCCGCGCCGGCCGGGGTGCCCACCGGCGGCGGCCACGGCATCGTCGGCATGCGGGAGCGGGTCGAGGTGCTCGGCGGACGGCTGGAGGCCGGCCCCACCGGGTCCGGCTGGCGGGTCCGGACAGTGCTGCCCCCGGCCGGGCCCGCCCACTCGGCGCCCCGGCCCCGCGCGGGCACGCCGGAGCCGGCGTGATCCGGGTGCTGCTGGTCGACGACCAGCACCTCATCCGAGCCGGCCTGCGGATGCTCTGCGACGCCCAGCCCGACCTCGAGGTCGTCGGTGAGGCCGACAACGGCCGGGACGCGGTCACCCTGGCCGCCCGGCTACGACCCGACGTGGTGGTGATGGACCTGCGGATGCCCGGGGTCGACGGCATCACCGCGACCAGCCGCATCCTCGCCGGCCGGCCCGCCACCCGGATCATGGTGCTCACCACGTTCGGCGACGACGACCACCTCTACCCCGCGCTGACCGCCGGCGCCTGCGGGTTCCTGCTCAAGGACGCACCCCCGGCCGACCTGCTCGACGGCGTCCGCCGCGCCGCCGCCGGCGACAGCCCGTTCAGCCCGGACGTCCTGCGCCGGCTGGTCGACCGCGCGGTGCACGCCCGCGCCGGCGCGCCCCGGCGGACGGCCGACCTGACCGCCCGCGAGCGGGACGTGCTGGACCTGGTCGCCGACGGCCTGTCGAACACCGAGATCGCCGACCGGCTGCACATCGGGGTGACCACAGTGAAGACGCACATCACCAGCCTGATGACGAAGACCGGCAGCGCCAACCGGGTACGCCTGGCGCTGTGGGCGCGCGGCGGCTGACCGGTTCACTCCTCGATCGCGCCGCCCACCGCCCGCAGGTGCGCCCGGAACGTCAGCGCCGGGTCCGCCTCCCGGGCCGCCAGGTACGCGCCGAACCCGACCTGCGCACGCAGCGACTCCCCGGCCCGGATCCGGCCGGCCTGCCGCCGCTCGGTGTCCCGGATGGACTCGGCCAGGTCGAACAGCTCCCCGGCCCGGTCCGCGGCCACGAACAGCACGCCGTCGTCGTCGGCCAGCGCCAGATCCCGCGGGCCGACGGTGAACGGCCCGACCCGGGCGTGCGCCAGCGCATCGTCCGGGCGCGGGTCCAGCTCCAGCGGACCACTCGGGGTGGCGCCGAGGCTGAACACCGGCAGCCCGACCGCGACCAGGTCCGCAGTGTCCCGGTGCGCGCCCCACACCACCAGCCCGGCCAGGCCCGCGGCCCGCGCCTCCAGCACCACCAGGTCGCCGACGCAGGCCCGGTCGGTGCGCCCGGCGTCGTCGACGACGAGCACGTCCCCCTCGGCGGCCTGCTCGATCGCCTCCAGGAAGACGTCCACGCTGCCGGCGTGCCGGGCCGGGCGGACCGGGCCGGCCAGGCGCCGTCCGGGCAGCACCGGGACGACGGCGGCCGGGGCGCAGCGGACGGGGACACCGGCGCGCAGGCAGGCGTCGGCGACGTGGGCGGTGCTCAACGCGGCGAAGCGCGCGGCCGGCGCGTCGTGACGGATGTCCATACGCCGACGCTAGCCAGCCGGACCGGCCCGGGCAGGTGCCAGTTGACGCCCGGTGGCCTTCGGCCGGTGCCGTCCGCCGGGCCGGCCCGGCGCCGGCCGGCTCATCCGGGCGCGGGCCGGTGGACGCGCCTCCGACTCCCCCGCACCGGCGGCACGGCGCACACTGCCGTTGGCGTCCTCGGGCCGGCAGCCGGTGGCCCGCAGCAGCTCGCTCTGCGCGGTCCGCAGGTCGCTGATCATCGCCTCGCCGAACGCGCGTACCCCCTGCGACCAGGCGCGTCCGGCCAGCTCGGCGCCCTGCCGGACCATCTCCCGGGTGCGTTCCAGGTCCTCACCGGACTTGCAGGCCCGCTTCATCTCCCGTACCGCCTGGCCGAGGCGGGCCACCGCGTCGGGCAGCGCGGGCGGAACCGGCTCGTCGTACTGCAGGGCGGTGGCGGATCGGCGGGCGATCGAGCGGGCGTACAGGACCAGGCGTTCGAGGTGCTGGGTCGCATCGGCGTACCTGTGGAACCGGGCCCGGCGGTGCCAGCGGGCGGGTGCGATGGTGACCACCTCCTCGGCCCCGCTGAGCGCGTCGTTGAGCCGCCCGATGTCCGGTTCGATCCCGCGCAGGTCCTCCAGGGCGCGCTGGGCCGCGTCGGCGTCGCGGCGGGTCAGCGCGTGGGCGACGGCGTCGAGCTGCTCGGTGAGCCGGGCGACCACCGGTTCCACCGCCCGGTCCAGCACCCGGATCGGGTTGACCGGCAGCAGCAGCGCCACCACGAACAGGCCGACCAGGCCGCCGACGAGCGCGTCGAAGATGCGGGGCAGCTCCAGGCCGGGCTGCACCGGCGCGAGCGTGGCGATCAGCACCGCCGTACCGCCGGCCTGGCCGACGAGCGCGCCGCCGCGCCCGGCCACCAGCAGCGCGGTGGCGATGGCCAGCGTGACCACCAGGCCGGTCTGCCAGGATCCGCTGCCCAGCAGCGCGCGCAGCAGGTCACCGACCAGGATGCCGAGGCCGACGCCGATGAGCAGCTCGAACGTGCGCCGGGCACGCTGGCCGATGGCGGTGGCGATGGTGCCGACCGCGGCGGCGGGGGCGAAGACGTGCGCGCCGGAGCCGAGCAGCTCGTCGGCGAGCAGCGCGGCGAGCGCCGCGGCCAGCCCGGCCTGCGCGGAGATCACCACGGTGATCTCCAACTGGCGCAGCCGGTTACGGCCGGCCGCGCCACCCTCGGCGCGGGCCCGGGACAGCGCGAGACCGCCTCGCTCCACCGCCCGGTCCAGCGGCGAGCGGACGGTGTCGGCGCGGCGGTCGGCCATGACGGCGGTTACCCGCCTCCGGGCCGGTGAATCGTCGGCCGCGCTCCCGCGCGCCTTGGGCGGGTCAGCGGCGGTACGTGCGGTCGAGCAGGTCGAACAGCGCCGTCCAGTGCCGCTTCGTGGCCTGCTCGTCGTACATCGGGGTGTCCGACTGGGTGTAGCCGTGGCGGGCGCCGGCGTACACCTCGGAGCGGTACGTCACCCCGGCCGCGTCGAGCGCCTTCTCCAGCGTGGCGATCTGCTCGGCGGTCATCGACGGGTCGGCGTCGGCGTGCCCGAAGTAGAGCTCACCGGTCACCGCGCCGACGGCCAGGTGCGGGCTGTCCGGGGCGTCGGTGACCACCCGGCCGGCGTGGAACGCGGCCACCGCGGCGATCCGGTCCGGCAGCGCCTCGATCGCGCGCAGCGCGTTCGTGCCGCCCATGCAGTAGCCGGTGATCGCCGCCGGTCCCGGCGCGACATCCGGGCGGGCGGCCAGGAAGTCCAGGTAGGCGGCGGTGTCGCGGGTCACCGCGTCCGGCGTCAACGCGGCCATCATCGGCCCGATGCTCTCGAACAGGGCGCCCCGGCGGCTGTCGTCGGCGAGCGCGCCGAGGTCGATCAGCGGGGCGCGCCCGGCACGGTGGAACAGGTTCGGGGCGAGCACCACGTACCCGCGCTCGGCGATCGTGGCGGCCATCTCCGCGACCCGGGGCCGCAGCCCGAACGCGTCCATGAACAGCAGCACGGCCGGGAAGGGCCCGCCGGTCTCCGGCGTGGCCAGGTAGGCGTCGGCGGTTCCGTCGGGGGTGGGCACGTCCACGGTCGTCGGCTGCACTGCCGGGGCCTCCTCGCTGCGGGTTCCGCGCTGCACGCTACCCCCCGGCCCGGCGGCCGTTTGCGGAGGTCCAGCGTGGGAATCCGGCGATCCCGGCGGAGGAAGGCGGCGAGATGGACCAGGATCAGTTCATCGGCGCGGTGGCCCAGCGGTGCGGCGCGTCCGCGGAGCAGGCCACCGCGATCACCCGGGCGACCTTGACCACGCTGGCCGAGCGGATCGACGGCGGGGAGGCCCGTGACCTCGCCGACCGGCTGCCGGAGGCGCTGCGGGCGTACGCGTTCGGCCCGGCCGAGGACGCCGAACCGTTCGGGCTCGACGTGTTCGTCGAGCGGGTGAGCGGACGCGCCGACGTCGACGCCGACGCCGCCCGGGACGGGATCACCGCCGTGTTCGACGTGCTGCGCGACGCCGTCGACCCGGCCGCCTACGCGCAGGTCGTCACGCAGCTCCCGGCCGAGTACGGCGAGGTGGCCGATCAGAGCGCCCCGTACGTGCGGCGCACGGCGTGACGGGCACGCGATGAGCGAGGACGCGCTGCGCCGGCCGCCCGCGGCCGACGCCCAGGAGCAGCGGCAGGACGAGACGCTGGTCGGGCCGCCGGACACGGTCGGCGCGGCGGTGCCCGAGGCGAGCGAGGCGGACCTGGCCGAGCAGGGTGTGCTGCGCCCGCCGAGCGACCGGGCGGGCCTGGGCGAGTGGGTGCGCGACGACCTCACCGCCGCCGACGCGGTGGAGCAGAACACGGAGATCCCGCTGCCCGACGAGGAGCACTGGGCCTGACCGCCTCAGTGGTCCGGGCTGTCCGCCCGGGCCATCAGCCGCAGCGCGTTCGGGTCCAGGCCGATGCGGACCGGCGTCTGCCCGTACGGCTCGCCGTCGACCTCGATGCGGGCCGGCCGGTCGGTGTCCAGCCACAGCTGGCGTACCGCCAGGAACGGCTCGTCGCCGAGGGTGCGGCGGTGGCCGGCCGCCGCGTTGCGCGCCGTCTCGCGCAGCAGCCCGCGCCGGGTCGGCCCACCCACCGGGTACGCGACCAGCAGCCGGTCGTCGGCGGTGGCGTCGGCGGTGATCGGGCGGCCAGCGTGGAAGCCGCCGTTCGCCACGTACACCTGGTGTGTGGTGAACGTGTGCTCGCGCCCCTCGGCGCGGACCGTCACGGCCAGCGGCCGGTGCCGGGCCAGCAGGCCCAGCCCGGTCAGCGGGTACGCGAGCCGCCCGACGACCCGCTTCAGCCCCGGCGGGGCGGCCTGCATGATGTCGGCGGACAGCCCGATCCCGACGTGGTTGGTGAACCGGGTGTCACCGATCAGGCCCAGGTCGACGTCGATCACCTTGCCGCCGGTGAGCACCGCGATCGCGGCGTCGAGGTCGAGCGGGACGCCGACGGTACGGGCGAAGTTGTTCGTGGTGCCCAGCGGCAGCAGGCCCATCGCGATGTCCCGGTGGGCGAGCAGCCGGGCCGCGGCGCCGACGGTGCCGTCGCCGCCGCCGGTGACCAGCAGGTCCGGCCCCAGGCCGGCGGCCTCGGCGAGCACCCGGTCCAGCTCGCCGGGCCGGTCCACCGGGTACGCGCCGAGCAGCGTGAACCCGGCCGCGCGCAGGCGTGCGTGGACGGTGTCGTAGAGCCGCCGCCCACGCCGGGAGTGGGCGTTGACCACCAGCGCCGCCCGCCGTTCGTCCCGGATCGCCGTCGACAGCTCCTGCTTGGTCCGCACGGTTGCGACCCTATCCGGCGGCACCGGGTCGCCGGCCCGCCGCAGGCGACAGTGCCAGTGCTCCCGCCCCCGCAGCCGTACCGCCCGGCGCGGGCCCTGGCCGGGCTGGCGCTGATCGTCCCGGCGGCGATCACCCAGGCGCCACTGTGGGCGACGCTGGTGAGCCGGGGGGCGGACGAGCCGGTCCGCAAGGTCACCGCATAGGGAAACCCCCGATTACGGGCGGTGACGACGCACCTAGCGTCGGAGTCATGGCATCTGACGCGCTCACACCCGCCCGGACCGCCCGCTCCCGTCGCGACGCCGGGCTCCCGCTGGGGCTGATCCTGCCGCTGCTCCTGCTCGCGCTGCTCGCGCCGGCCGGGTGCGACTCCGGCGGCGGGATCGTCGACGCCGGATCGGCCGACAGCGCGGCGGGCGAGGACGGCGGCGACCCGGACGCGGGCGCGGGGGACGACGTCCGTCCGCCGTGCCCGTTCACCGCCACCCAGGTCTCCGAGCTGGTCGACCGGAAGCTGCGCGACGAGGGCAACTGCTCGTTCGGCGACGGCGTCGCCCAGCTGGCGGTCACCACCGCCTCGGCCACCGCCGGCAAGGCCACCTACGACTACCAGTACGACCAGGCCGGCCAGCAGTACGAGAAGGTCGTCGACCTGGACCGGGGCGAGCGGGGCTACCTCGCGGTCAAGGACGTCCGCGGCGAGGCGGTGCTGATCGACGGCAAGGGCACGTACACGGTGACCATCAGCAGCTTCGGCGGCGGCACCGCCGGCAACGAGCAGATCCTGCGCCGTACGCTCGACGCGATCCCGGCCTGAGCGGGGGCAGGCATGCGAACCCGCCGACTGGTCGCGCTCGCGCTGGCCACGATCCTGTTCACCGCGTCCGCCGGCTGCGGCGGCGACGAACCGCCGGCCGCCGGTGGCGCCGTACCCGGTGCGGGCACGCCGGTCGCGGACCCGGCCGGGGAGGCGCCGGCCGAGCCGAGCGCCGGACCGGTGGACGGCGCCGCCGATGCGCCGCAGGCGTGCACGCTGGTGTCGAAGGACGACGCCGAGCGCCTCGCCGGCACGCCGCTGGAGGAACCGGTGGTGGCCGGGCAGTCCTGCACCTACACCGGCCCGGTGAGCGGGCCGACCGCGCAGGTCGAGGTGTTCGTGGGCGAGGGCGCCAAGAAGTACCTCGACATCGAGCGGCAGCTCGGGCACGAGATCCGTGAGCTGAGCGGAGTGGCCGACGAGGCGCTGCTCACGTACGAGGCGTTCTTCCTGCGTAGGGGCGAGCTGTGGGTCGCGGTGCGGCTGGTGCGGCTCAACGACCCGCAGGAGAACCGGGCGCCGCTGGAGCGGCTCGCCCGTACCGTCGCCGGCCGGATGTGAGGCGGCCGGTGCGCGGCCGGCGGCTGCTCACGGCCGGCGTGGTGGTGCTGCTCGTGGTGACCGGATGCGGCGGCCCCAAGCCGGGCCCGGCCGACGCGGGCGACGGCGACCAGCAGCGGTACGGGCCGGCCCCGGCGCCGGGCAGGGACGTCACGCTGCAACCGGACGTGGTGCTCGTCGGCGGGGGCAGCCGCACCGTGCGGTCGGTGAGCCCGGACGGGCTGATCTGGCGGCTCGACCCCGGTGCCCGCGACGCCGACCGGCTCGCGCCCGGCCGGGTCATGTTCCTCACCGGACGCGGCGTGGGACGGGTGCTCGACCTGGCCGAGGACGGCGGCGACCTGGTCGTCACGATCGGCCCGGTCACGCTCACCGAGGTGATCCGCGACGGCACGTTCGGCGGAGACGACGTCGCGCTGGACCGCCCGACCGTCTACGTGGCCGGCGAGCCGTCGTGGACCCGGGACGCCGCGGCGGCCGGCGGCACGCTCGGCCGGGCCCGCCCGCTCGCCGTCGCGCCCGCGCAGCCGCCACCCGCGCCGGGCGGGCAGGCCGCCGCGAGCGCCCACGGCTACCGGGTCCGGACGTTCTGCTGCGCCGGTGGCGTCGGCACGCACTTCACGTACGACGACGGCGGGCTCCGGCTGGCCGGCACCGTGACGCTGACCGTGGGCCGACCGGCCGCGTCGTTCCACCTGGCCATCGGCGCCGGCAAGGTGACCCGGGCCGAGCTGGAGATCGGCGGCGGTTTCGGCATCACTGTGGACTTCACCGCCGGTATCGACGGCGGGCAGAACCACCGCCGGACGTTCCCGGTCCCGGTCGACATCGCGTTCCCGATCGGGCTGGTCGCCGGCCTGCCGCTGTCGTTCACGGTGAGCCAGACGCTTGAGGTGGCCACCGCGTTCGGCGCGAAGCTGGGCACGTTCCGCGGCTCCGGCGAGTACGCCCTGGCCGGCAAGCTCGGGTTCGGCTACGCGGGCGGCCAGGTGGGCTCGCGCGTGACCGAGGGCTTCGCCCGCCGGGTGAGCCTGCTCGACTCGCTCACCGGTGTGCCGGTCGGCGTGATGGGGCTGGTCGTCCGGCACGGCGTGCGGTTCACCTTGGGCATCAGCGCGTTCCTGTTCACCGCCGGGATCTGGTTCGAGCTGGTCACCTCGTACGGCGCCACCATCGGTTCCGCGCTCGGCGCGCCGTACGCGCTGTGCCGGGGCGTCGGGCTCGGCGTGCGGGCGCGGTTCGGGATCGGCTACCGGATCCTGGAGCCCGTCGTCCAGGTGATCAACAAGTTCCTCAGCCTGCTCAGCCCGTCCCGGGCCGCACGGATACCGCCGATCGTGGCGTCCGGCGGACCGAGCTGGAGCGCCGACGTCTACCGCAACCAGGAGGTGATCCCGCCGGTCTCGATATGCGGACAGGTTCCGGGCTAGGCCGCGCCGACGCTGGGTTCACGGGCGCCGCTGTGTCACCATCCCGCCATGGACGCCGCACTGGTCGGCCGCGACGCGGTCGTCGAGCGGGTGTGGCGTGCGCTGACCGCCGGTACGCCGGTGCTGCTCGACGGCCCGTCCGGCATCGGCAAGACCGCGCTGTGGCGGGCGGTGGTCGCCCACGCCCGGCGGACCGGCTGGCGGGTGCTGTCCGCCGCACCGACCGAGGCCGAGGCCGCGCTGCCGTACGCGGCACTCGCCGACGTGCTCCGCCCGCTCGCCGACGCGCTGCCGGGGCTGCCCGCGCCGCAACGGGTCGCCGCCGACATGGTGCTGCTGACCGGTGAGCACGACGGCGCGGTGGACGAGCGGGCGGTGGGCGCGGCCACCCGGACGCTGCTCGACGCGGCGGTCACCGACGCGCCACGGGTGCTGCTCGCGGTCGACGATCCGCAGTGGCTGGACCCGCCGAGCGCCCGGGCACTGCGGTTCGCGCTGCGCCGGCTGAACCGGTGGCCCGCCGTCCTGGCCACCCACCGCACCGGGGACGGGCCGCCGGTGCCGGTGCCGCTCGGGCTGGACGACGACCCGGCCGGACGGCACCGGCTGCTGCGCGCAGGCGTACCGCCGCTGGCCCCGGCGGACCTGCACCGCGTCCTGGCGGCCCGGCTCGGCGGCACGCTCAGCCGGCCGCTCACCGACCGGCTGGCCCGCGACGCCGACGGCAACCCGCTGCTCGCCATCGAACTCGCCCGGGCGGTGCTGCGGCTGCCCCGCCCGCCCGCGCACGACGAGGACCTGCCCGTACCGTCGTCGCTGCGCCTGCTGCTCGCCGAGACGCTGCGGGCGCTGCCCGGCCCGAGCCGCGACGCGGTGCGGCTGGCCGCGCTGCTGACCGTGCCGACGCTGCGCGACCTCGCGGCGGCGGGCGTGCCGGTCGGCGCGCTGGACGCGGCCGAGGACGCCGGGCTGGTCGTGGTCACGGCGAGCCGGATCGACTTCGCACACCCCCGGTACGCGGCGGCGGTGCGCGAGAGCATCCCACCAGGGGCCCGGCGGCGGCTGCACGCGCTGCTCGCCGGCGCTGTCGCCGACCCGGACGAGCGGGCCCGGCACCTGTCCCGGTGCACCGTGGCGCCGGACGCCGCAGTGGCCGCCGACCTGGCCGCCGCGGCGGCCCGGCAGCGGATGCGCGGCGCGTCGGCGCTCGCCGCGGACTGGTACGCCCGGGCCGCCGGGCTGACCCCGCCGTCGGCTGCCGCCGACCGGAACCGGCGTCGCCTCGACGCGGTGCAGTGCCGCATCGACAGCGGCGACTACGCGGCGGCCGGGCGGGCCGCCGAGGCGGCGGCGGGTGAGCTGACCGGCGCCGAGCGGGGCGAGGCGCTGCTGTTGCGCGCGCTCGTCGCGTGGTGCGCCGACGACCTGGTCACCGCCGTCCGGGTGGCCGAGCAGGCGCTCGCCGCCGCCGGGCCGGACGGCCACCTGGCCGGGCGGATCCACACCCACCTGACGATGTTCCACGACCAGCCGGAACCGGCCCGCCGGCACGCGCGGGCCGCGATCGCCCGCCTGTCGGACCGGGGCGAGCACCGCCCGCTGCTCACCGCCGCGCTGTTGCTGCTGTTCTTCCACGAGGTACGCGCCGGCGGCACGGCACCCACCGAGTTGCTGGACCGGGCGCTGGCGCTGGAGGGCGGCGAACCGTCCTTCCTGGCCGGTTCGGTGCCGGCGATCTGGTGGAAGTCGGTCGACGACCACGACCGGGCGCGGGCCCGGCTGCACCTGATGCTGGACCTGGCGGTGGCGCGCGGCGACGATCCGCTGCGGCACGAGGTGCTCACCCACCTGGGCGAGACGGAACTGCTGGCCGGGCGCTTCGCCGAGGCCGGTACGCACATCGCCGCCGCCCGTGACCTGGGTGAGCAGCTGGGCACCGGGCTGGTGGGCGAGAGCTGGCTGGGCGGCGTGCTCGACGCGCACCGGGGACGGCTGGCGCGGGCGGGCGCCACCGCCGCCGGGCTGCGCCGCGACGACGACCTCGGCGACGCGTGGAGCCGCCGGCTGCACCACCAGCTCACCGGGCTGGTGGCGCTTGCGTCCGGGGAGTGGGCCGCCGCCGCGACGGCGTACGGCGCGCTCGCGGCCGACCTGGACGGGTCGGGCATCGCCGAGCCGCTGGGGCAGCGCTTCGAGCCGGACTGGATCGAGGCGTGTGTGGGCGCCGGTGACCTGGACACCGCGCACGCCGCGCTGGACCGGCTGGCCCGGCGCCACAGCCGGTTGCCGCGCCCGTGGACGACGCTGGGTCTGGCCCGCAGCCGGGTGCTGCTGGCCGGGGCGACCGGGACGGATCCGGGCGCGGCGCTGGACGCGCTGACGCAGGCCCGGGCCGCGGTGCCGGAGGCGGTGCTGCCGCTGGACCGGGCCCGCTGCCTGCTCGCCGCCGGACGCGCGTACCGGCGGGTGCGGCGACGGCGGGAGGCGCGGGCGGTACTGGACGCGGCGGTGGCCGAGTTCGACGCGCTCGGCGCGTCCGCGTTCGCCGACCGGGCACGGGCGGAGCTGGGCCGCATCGGCGCCCGCACCCCGGCGCCGACGGCGCTCACCGCGACCGAGGAGCGGGTGGCCCGGCTCGCCGCCCGGGGGCAGACGAACCGGCTCATCGCCGACGCGCTCTACATCAGCCCGAAGACGGTGGAGGCCAACCTGGCCCGGGTCTACCGCAAGCTGGGCATCGCCAGCCGCGCCGAGCTGGGCGCGGCGATGGGCCGGCCGCCGGACGACTGAGGCTCAGGACGCGGCGAGTGCGTCCAGGTGCGCGCCGAGCAGTTCCCGGGCGCGCCGGGGCGGCATCCGGCCGGGGTGCAGCAGCGTGTGCAGCGCGAGCCCGTCGAGCACCGCGTGCAGCCCGGCGACCGCCTCGGGATCGGCCGGTTCCCCGGTGAGCAGCGTGACGGCGAACTCGACGGCGCGGCGGATGCCGTCGTCCGCCTCGGCCGCCCGGGCGCGCGCGGCCGGATCGGTCGGGGCGCGCGCGGCGAGCAGCAGCCACACCTCGGCTTCGCGGACGCGCTGGCGGTCGAGCGGCAGCAGTTGTTCCAGGATCCGCTGGGCGACCTCACGCGGGCTGCCGCTGCGGTCGCCGCCGGTGATCCGCTCGGCCGCCTCGGCCTGCACGTGCTCCATGGCGAACACCAGCAGCTCGGTCTGGGTGGCGAAGTAGTGCCGCAGCGCGCTCGGTGACCAGCCCGCCTCGGCCGCGATGCTGCGGACGGTGGCGGCGCCGACGCCGTCGCGGTAGACGACCCGCCACATCGCCCGCGCCAGTTCGGCACGACGCGCGTCGTGGTCGACGATCTTGGGCACGGGCCCCTCCGGAACCTGGTCGACGAACGCTGCTACGGTTATCGCACAGCGTACTAAAAAAGGAGACCGCATGCTCGTGGCAGTGATCGTCGGATGCGAGGTGGCGTTCTGGGTGGTCCTGCTCGCCGGACTGATCGCCCGGTACCCGCTGCGACGACCCCGCCTCGGCGCGGCGCTGCTGATCGCCGTGCCCGTGGTCGATCTCGTGCTGCTCGCCGCCACGATGATCGACCTGCGCCGGGGCGCGACAGCCACGTTCGCCCACGGCCTCGCCGCCGCGTACCTCGGGTTCTCGGTGGCGTTCGGGCACAGCATGGTGCGCTGGGCCGACCAGCGGTTCGCCCACCGGTTCGCCGGCGGCCCTCCCCCGAGCCGGGCACCCCGGTACGGCATGGCGCGGGCCCGGTACGAGTGGCGGGAGTGGGGCAAGGGCATGATCGGCTGGGCGGTCGCCTGCGCCGTGCTGCTCGCCGGCATCGCCGTGGTGGGCGACAGCGAGCGCACCGCCGAACTGTGGGCGTGGACCGGACGGCTCAGCGTGGTGATGGCGGGCTGGCTGGTGTTCTGGCCGGTCGCGTACACCGTCTTCCCGAAGCGGGCGCCGCGCGACGCGTGAGGTTCATCCACCGCGCCCGGCGGCCCGGCCCACCGGCTGATTCGCCGGCCGTCCGGCGGCAGCCGGCTCACCGAGCCGATCGACGGCAGATC
>NZ_JBMVFV010000063.1:0-35711 GCF_049538395.1 Micromonospora sp. AB353
CGGCCTCCAGGCCGGCGCGCGCGACCTCCATGTCCTGCGTGTAGTGCCCGCCGCTGACCCCGATGCCGCCGATCACCGCGCCGCCGGCGGTGATCGGGTAGCCGCCGCCGAAGACGACGAGCCGGTCGATGCCGGTGGTCGCGCCGGTGGCCAGCGGGGCGTCGTCCTTGATGAAGTCGTACCAGCCGTCGGTGGGCATGCCGAAGCCCGCCGCCGTGTACGCCTTGTCCTGCGCGACCTGCACCGACAGCAACGCGGCGCCGTCCATCCGGGCGAACGCCTTGAGTACGCCGCTCTCGTCGACGACGGCGATGACGCAGGGCAGTGTCATCTGCTCGGCCTTGGCGATCGCGGCGGCGAGGATCCGCTGGGCGGCGCCGATCGTGACCGACGTCTTGGTGAAGTTGTCCATGAGAGGTTCCTTCCGTGGTGGTGGGTGGGGTGGGGCAGGGCTCAGACGACGCCCGCGGCGCGCAGGCGGGAGATCTCGTCGCCGTCGAGTCCGGCGACGTCGCGGAGCACCTCGTCGGTGTGCTCGCCCAGTTCGGGCCCGACCCGGCGGATCCCGCCGGGCGTCGCGGTCAGCTTTGGCACGACGTTCTGCATCGGGAACTCGCCGAGGTCCGGGTGCTCCAGCCGGACGATCGCCTCCCGGGCGGCGAAGTGCGGGTCGGTGAGCATCTCCTTGGCGGTGTAGATCCGCCCGGCGGGCACACCGTGGTGGTGCAGCAGCTCCAGCAGCTCGTCCCCGGCGTACCCGGCGCACCACTTGGCGATCAGTTCGTCCAGCTCGCGCTGGTGCCGGCCGCGGCCGGTGTGCCCGGCGAACCGCGGGTCGGCGGCCAGTTCCGGCTGCGCCATCGCCTCGGCCAGCCGCCGGAACACGGTGTCCTGGTTCGCCGCGATCACGATCATTCCGCCGTCGGACGCGACGTAGACGTTGCTCGGCGCGATGTTCGGCAGGATCGAGCCGGTGCGTTCCCTGATGTAGCCGCCGATCGCGTACTCCGGCACCAGCGACTCCATCAGCGCGAGCACCGACTCGTAGATGGCGCTGTCGACGATCTGTCCCCGGCCGGTCGCCTCGGCCACCCGCAGCGCGCCCATCGCGCCGACGGCGGCGAACGTGCCGGCCAGCGAGTCGCCGATGCTGATGCCGACCCGGCTGGGCAGCGACTCGGGGTCACCCGTGGTGTAGCGGATGCCGCCCATCGCCTCGCCGATCGAGCCGTATCCGGCGCGTTCGGCGTACGGTCCGGACTGCCCGTACGCCGACACCCGCACGATCACCAGCCGCGGGTTGATGTCCCACAGCACGTCCGGGCCGACGCCCCAGCGCTCCAGCGTGCCGGGCCGGAAGTTCTCCACCAGGACGTCGGCCTCGGCGGCGAGCCGGCGCAGCACCTCCTGCCCCTCCGGGACGCGCAGGTTGAGGGTGACCGAGCGCTTGTTGCGCCCGAGCACCGGGAACCACAGCGACTTGCCGTACGGGCGCTCGCGTCCCCACTCGCGCATCGGGTCGCCCCGGCCCGGCTCCTCCAGTTTGATCACGTCGGCGCCCAGGTCGCCGAGGATCTGGCCGCAGAACGGCCCGGCCAGCAGGACCCCGGCTTCGATCACGCGCAAGCCGGACAGCGGGCCGCGGGCATAGTCGTTCATGTCGTCCCTGTTCTCTCGTCGGTCGTTCCGGTGGTGCGGGTGGAGGTCAGGCCGGCACGGCGTGCGGCCGGGCCTCCGGTTCGGGTTCCGGCTCGGGGGAGTGCCGCTGCGTACGCTGGCGGATCCAGCCGAGCGACACCGCGCCGAGCAGCGTGACGCCGAGCAGGATGTCGCCCAGCGGCAGCGGCATGCCACGCAGCCGGAAGATGTTCAGCACGATGCTCAGCGACAGCAGGCTCAGGAACGCCGTGATCGGGTTCCCGTGCCCGCCGCCCGCGAGCCGGAACCCGGCGATCAGCAGCGCGCCGTAGACGTACAGCTCGGTGCCCTCGCCGAGGGTGACGGCCGAGGCGCCGGTGCGCATCACCTGGACGCAGCCGGCGACCGCCGCGGCGGTGCTGGTCAGCACGAACAGCGCCAGCCGGACCCGGCCGGCCCGGATGCCGGCGCGGGCGGCGACGACCTCGTCGCCGCCGGTGGCGCGCAGGTGGGTTCCCCAGCGGGACCGGCGGACCAGCGCGCCGCACACCAGGGCGAGCCCCAGCACCACCAGGACCGGCACCGGCAACGGCCCGATCGTGGTCTTCAGCGCGGTGCTGAGCTCCGGGGTGTACGCGGCCACCGAACTGCCGTCGCTGATCACCTTCGCCAGGCCGCGGGCGGCCACGAGCATGCCGAGTGTGGCGATCAGCGGCCAGACGCCGAACACCAGCGCGAGGCCGCCGTTCGTGAGTCCGGCGATCAGCCCGGCGCCGAGCGCGGCGAGCACGCCGATCTGCCACGAGCCGGAGGCGGTGTAGACGGTGGCGTAGACGACCGCGCCGAGACCGAGGACCGAGCCGACGCTGAGGTCGGCGACGCCACCGGTCATCGCCAGGCTCGCCGCGAGCAGGACGATCGCCGGGGCGAGCATGTCGCCGAGCATGCTGGAGATGTTGGCGCGGGTGGCGAAGTCGGGCGCGAAGCTCAGCGCGGCGGCCACGGCGACCACGAACAGCAGCACGCTCGTGGTGGACGGGCGGCTGAGCAGGGCGGTCCATCCGGGCCGGGTACCGGTGGTCGTCATGGTGCGCTCCTGACGCTGTTGACGGCGAGCGCGACCGCGAGCACGACCCCCTCGACGACCGGCTGCCAGCTGGACGAGACGCCCCAGGTGACGATGGCCGTGGGCAGCGTGTTTAGCAGCAGCAGCGCGGCGGCGACGCCGAGGAAGCTGCCCCGGCCGCCGGTGAGCGCCATCCCGCCGAGCAGCAGGATCGAGATCACCCGGAACTCGGTACCCGGGGTCAGCGTGGACTGGACGATGTCGCCCTGGGACGCGAGGACCAGCCCGGCGAGGCCGGCGACCAGCCCGCAGAACACCAGCGCGCCGGCCTGGATCCGGTCCGGTCGCAGCCCGCGCACGAGCGCGGCCTGCCGGTTGCCGCCGACCGCGACGAGGTGCCGGCCCAGGCGGGTGCGGCCGGCCACGAACGCGACGGCGGCGAGCAGCACCAGCATGACCCAGAAGACCCGGGGTACGCCGAACAGGTCGCCGGCGACGTGCCGGCGCAGGAAGCTGTCGCGCGGGATCGGCACGAACTCGATGAACAGCCGGGTGGTGCCGCTGACCAGGAACATCGTGCCGAGGGTGGCGACGATGGGGTGGATGCGCACGCGCACGATCAGCACCGCGTTGACGACGCCGATGAGCGTGCCGAACACCAGCGCCGCGACCAGCACCACGGCGAACGGCGTGCCGTCGGTCAGCAGCTGGGCGGCGATCAGCGCGGCGGCCACCGCCGTCACGCCGACGGACAGGTCGAACTCGGCGCCGCTGAGCATCACCAGGCTGACGCCGACGACCAGGACGCCGATGAACGCCATGTTGAAGGCCACCGCGATGACGGTCTGGTGGGACAGGAAGGCCGGCGACTTCACGGCGGTGGCCAGCACCAGCGCGACCCAGAGCGCGGCCAGGGCGAGTGTGGCGCCGTGGCGGCGGAGCACGGACGGGACCGTGCTCCGCCGGACGGCTGCCTGCGGGGCAGACACGGACATGGTCAGGTGCTCACTTGCCGAGCCCGTACGTCTCGGTGCCCGCGGGACAGTACTGCTCGGCGGCAGACTTGGCCGGGGCGTCCTTGGCGTAGAGCGCGTCGATCCGCTCCTTGAGCGGCGGGATGGACGACACGGCGTCCTTGGGGAACGCGCAGACCGGGTTGAACAGCGCGTTCGGGTCCTTCGGCGAGTCGACCACGGGGATCTTCTCGCCGGCGACCATCCGGTCGAGGATCGTGTAGATCTGCTTGGCGTAGCCCTCGTACCAGAACGCTGTCGAGCCGCCGAGGCCCGGCGTGTCGACACCGAACAGCATGAGGTCGGCGCCGAGGCCGTAGCCGTAGATCTCACCGGCGCGGCTGAGCTGCTCCGCGGCGTTGATGGTGCCGATGATCATGTTGTCGTTGCCGCCGAGCGCCAGGATCTTCTTCGCGTCGGGCTTGGAGACCAGGATGTCGCGGGCGACGCCCTGGGCGCCGTCCGGCGTGGTCGGCGAGTTGCGCCGGGTGATGACGCCGTCGATGTCCGGGCAGACCTCCTTGAGTCCCTTGAGGATGCCCTCGGTGCGCAGCAGCGCCACGTCACCGGACTCCTCGTTCTCCAGCACCGTGACGAGGTCCGGCTTGCAGCCCCACTTCTCCTTCGCGTACGTCCCGCCGGCCCGGCCGGACAGCCGCCCCGACTCGACGTTGTTGATCCCGAAGAAGTGCGCGCCCGGGTGGGCGATGTCGATCGCGATGACCGGGATCCCGGCCTTGTTGAAGATGTCCATGATCTGCGGGGCGACCTTGCCGTCGCCCTGGAACTCCACGACGTGGGTGACGCCACGGGAGACCATGGTCTCGGCGTTCGCCACCGCCGTCGGCCCGTCCCGGTCGTTGTTGAGCACGAGGATCTCCCACCCGCGCTTCTCGGCCTCCTTGCGCATGCCGACGTCGATGGCCCCCAGCACGGGGCTGGCCGGCTCGGCGAAGTTGGCGAACCCGATCCGGACGTCCCTGGCCTCCAGCGCCTTGCCCTCCGCGGGGGCCGCCGGGGCCCCTCCCTCGGTGGAACAGGCCGCCGCCGTCATGCCCAGCGCGACGACGAGCGCGGCGCTCGCGAACGATCTGCGTCTCACTCTGATCCCTTCTCTCGGGCTTGCTTCGGCCGGTGTGGCCGGCGTCAGGACTCGGTCACCGGCACGGCGGGCGCCGCACCGGTGATCAGGGCGACGATGTCGCCGGAGGACGCCTCGGCGGTGGTCAGCTCGCCGACCGTGCGTCCCTGTCGCATGACCGTGACCCGGTCCGCGACGCGGAAGACGTGTTCGAGGTTGTGCGAGATCATCAGCACCGCGATGTCCTGCTGCTTGAGCGCGGTGATGATCTCCAGGACGTGCCCGGACTCGGTGACGCCGAGCGCCGCGGTCGGCTCGTCGAGCATCACGATGTTGCGGCCCCACATGGTGGCTCGTGCGACGGCGAGCGCCTGGCGCTGTCCGCCGGACATCGAGGACACGTGCGAGGACAGCGAGGGCAGCCGGGCGCCGATGCGGTCGACGGCCTGCTGCGTCCGCTCCGCCATCGCCCGGCGGTCCACCAGGCGCATCAGCCGGGACACCGGGCCGCGGCCCAGCGGTTCCCGGCCCAGGAAGACGTTCTCCGCCGCGCTCATCGAGTCGATCAGTGACAGGTCCTGGTAGACGGTCTCGATGCCGGCGTCGAGCGCGTCGGCGGGACCGGCGAACCGGCGGGGCGCGCCGTCGACCAGGATCTCGCCGCGGTCCGGCGTGACCACGCCGGCGAGCGTCTTCACCAGCGTCGACTTGCCGGCGCCGTTGTCGCCCATCAGCGCCATGACCTCGCCCCGCCGCAACGTCAGCGACGCGTCGCGCAGGGCCCGTACGGCGCCGAAGCTGCGGGCGATGCCGCGCGCCTGCAGGACCGGTGTGGTGGTGGGGGGTGGGACGTCGTCCCGGCGGCGCTCGACGTCCCCGGGACGGGGGACTGCCGCTGCCTGCTCTGTCATGGCGAGAGAGTCAAGCAATGTATGCAATCACTGTCAAGGATTCGCGGCGAGGTGGCACCTGTGGTCCCCGCCGTCGGGTCTCATTCGACCCGACCTGTCGAGAAGATCGGGAAAACTACGAGGTGGGGGCGCTCGTTGCGCCGCGCACTGGCTGTTCGCTCCGCTGACGAGACCGTCTTGACCGCTCCGGCCTCCGCCCCTATGTTGTGTACATTCTCGGGCCGATGGTGGCCGCGATCACATACCGCGCACTGCCGCGACGGGTGGGCGGCGCGGTGACCGGCCGCGCCCGTCCACCCCCTCGTCGCGCTCCCGTCGACAGGAGAACGGAGTTGACATGATCAATGGGATGGTCGTGGTGGACGGTGTCGTCCACGGGTACGACTTCCGGCCCGGGAACCGGGCGCCGCACTGCTCCCAGGCCGCGTACGACGGCATGGTGAACGCGCTGTACCGCATCGGCCACACCTCGGTCGAGTCGCCGGCGCCCGGCTACCTGATGACGCGGGACGAGTTCACCGCCGGCTGGACCGCCGAGGAGCTGGCGGACATCGTGTTCGTGGAGAGCGCCGTCGACGTGATGATCTACCACGGCGTGGAGATCGACGGCTTCTTCGACGGCGGCGCCTCGCCGTACGAGCTGGGCCGCGAGCTGAAGCGGCGGTATCCGGACCGGGTGCTGCTGTTCGCGCCGGTGGACCCGCTGCGCGGTCCCGCCGAGCTGGACCTGATGCAGCAGCGCGCCGAAGAGGACGACATCGACGGGTTCAAGTTCTATCCGACGAACGGGCTGATCGACCCGGAGGTGAACTCCTCGAAGCTGATGCTGCTCGACGACCGCGAGCTGGCGTTCCCCTACCTGCAGAAGGCGCTCGACCTCGGCGTCACGCACATCGGCGCGCACAAGGCGGTGCCGGCCGGGGCCGGGCCGCGGGTGCTCAACCACGTCGACGACGTGACCTGCGCGGCGATCGCCTTCCCGGGCCTGACGTTCGAGGTGGTGCACAGCGGCTGGGCGTTCCTGGAGGACTGCGCGCTGCAACTGCGGACGCACCCGAACATCTGGGCGACGATCGAGTCGGTGTCGAACATGATCGTGCGCAAGCCGCGCCGGTTCGCCGAGATCGTCGGCATGCTCATGATGCACGGCGGCACGGATCGCATCATGTTCGCCACCGGCGTCCCGTCCGCGCACCCGCAGCCCATCATCGACGCCCTGATGAGCTTCGAGATGCCCCGCGAACTCGTCGACGGGTGGGGCTTCCCGGAGTTCACCCCGGACGTGCTCGCCAAGCTGATGGGCGGCAACGCGCTGCGCCTGCACGGCCTGGACGACGAGAGGGTGCGCGCGGCGGTCGCCGGTGACGACCTCGCCCGGCGTCGCGAGGACTACCTCGCGCAGGCGCCCCGGCCGTGGGCGCGCCATCGGGAACGGCTGGCGGCGTGAGCGGCGTGGACCCGGCCGCGGCCGACCTGCGGTCCCGGCTGCTGACCGCGTGCAACACCGTCCACGACCCCTGCGGTCTGGGGGTGGGCCGGCGCGTGGGCATCGTCGACATGGGGCTGGTCCGCGACGTGCGGGCACACCGGGAGCCGGACGGCCGGCTGCGGGTGACGCTCGACCTGATCACCACCGGCCCGTTCTGCATGTACACGCCGTTCTTCGAGCAGAGCGTGCGCCGGGAGATCGGGCGGATGGCGCCGGAGGTCGACGACGTCGAGGTCGAGTGGGGCGACAGCACCGGCTGGTCCGAGGCGCTGATGACCGAGCACGGCCGGGCGGTCCTGCGCATCGGGCGTCCCGCGGCGCCCGTCCGCTGACGCGTACCCCGAGAGCCTCACGTCGGAAAAATACAATTTCTCCGCCGGTCGGGGCGAATGCGCCTCCCGTCGTGGGCTGGCGAAACGCTCTCGATCAGGGACTATGTTTCGGCATTGTGAACTATTGACTGTCGATGTTGATCGTGTTGGACTGCGATTGCATGCAACCCGAGGCGCCCGTCACGCGCCGGGTTCGTTTTCGCCCCTCCCTGCGCCGACTCATCGATTCGCTTCTTTTCGACGACTGCCACCCACCGAGGGAGTAGCACCGTGACACACACTTTCGGAGCCCGCCGGCTCCGCGCCGCCGCCGCCGCGTTCGGGGTGGCCGCCCTTCTGCTCACCACCGCCGCCTGCGGATCGGGTGAGGACAGCGCGGACTCCGGCACGCCCGCCGCGGTGAACGACGAATACACCGAGACGGCCCGCAAGCTGATCGCCGCCGGCACCGGCGGAATGCTCTACTTCGAGGGCAAGGAAGCCGACATCACCCTCGACAAGATCAAGGTTTACGAGGAGTGGTCCGGGCCGACGACCTCGGTGAAACCGCCGGCGAACGGCAAGCTCAACATCATCGTCTGCAAGATCGGCACCTCCTGCGAGGAGGTCGGCAAGCGGGCCACCGCCATCGCCGAGAAGCTCGGCTGGAGCGCCGAGATCCTGGACGGCCAGGGCACCCCGGAGGGCTACCAGAAGGCACTGGCCACCGCCGCCGCCAACAAACCCACCGCCGTCATCACCGTCGCCATCCCGGAGAACCAGGTCGCCGACGGCATCGCCGAGCTGCAGAAGGCGAAGATCCCGGTGGTGGGCGTCTCCGCCGTCGCCGAGGGCGGCGCGGTCGGCTACGACGCGCACGTGTCCAGCCGGGAGACGTTCCAGGCGGTGCTGGCCACCGCGAAGGCCGTCGCCGACTCCAACGGCAAGGCCAAGGTCGTCTTCCTCTGGGACGTCGGCTACCCGCACCTGGTCGAGGCGCTCAACGCCAGCAAGCGCGTGCTCGCCGGCTGCACCGGCTGCGAGCTGCTGGAGGTCCGCGAGCGCACGCTGGCGCAGGCGGTCGACCCGATCGAGATGCAGAACATCACCACCTCGCTGATCCAGAAGCACGGCGACAAGCTGCAGTACATCCTCACCCCGTACGGCAACGGCGTGGAGTCCGTCATCGCCGCCATCCGGGCCGCCGGGCGCAACGACATCAAGGTGCTGTCCAAGAACGCCGAACCGGAGCGGCTGGGCAGCGTCGCAGCCGGTGACCAGCTCGCCGACTTCGGCGCCATCCGCGGCTGGAACGCCTACGCCGCCATCGACCAGGTCGGCCGGCTGGCCGCCGGTCAGCCCGCGCTGCCCGACGCCGAGCAGGGCATCCCGGCGACCGTCTTCGACAAGACGAACGCGCCCAAGGACGGCGCCGTCGACTGGAACAGCTACGTGAACTACGCCGAGCGCTACGAGAAGATGTGGAGCGAAGCCCGATGAGTGCCGCCCCGGTGCTGGAGGCGGTGGGCGTCAGCAAGTCCTACGGCCGGGTACGCGCCGTCACCGACGTCTCCTTCGACGTACGCCCGGGCGAGATCCTGGGCGTCGTCGGGGACAACGGCGCCGGCAAGTCCACGCTGATGAGCATGGTCAGCGGCGCGCTGGCGCCGGACACGGGCCGCCTGCGGGTGGCCGGCCGGGACCTGACGCCGCACACCATCGGCGCGGCCCGGTCCGCCGGGATCGAGATGATCTACCAGGATCTCGGGCTCTCCGACAACCTGAGCATCGTCGAGAACGTCTTCCTCGGCCGCGAGTGGACCGGCGGCGTACGCGGCCTGCCGGTGCTGCGCAAGCGGGCGATGCGCGAGCGCACCCGCGCGGTGCTGGAGGAACTCGGCATCGACCTGCACGACATGAACGTTCTGGTCGAGGGGCTCTCCGGCGGGCAGCGGCAGATGGTCGCCATCGCCCGCGCGCTGGTCACCGAGAACGAGCCGCGCGTGATGGTGATGGACGAGCCGACGGCGGCGCTCGGCACCACCGAGTCCGACGGCGTCAACGCGCTGATCCGACGGCTGCGCGACCGCGGCTACGCGGTCATCGTGATCAGCCACCGGATCCCGGAGATCCTGTCGATGGCCGACCGGCTGCTGGTGATGAAGGGCGGCCGCAACGTCTACCACGGCCCCACCGAGGGGCTCGACGTCGAACGGTGCGTGCAGCTGATCGTCGCCGGCACGCTCGCCACGGCGGGGGAGGCGGTCCGATGACCACCGCCGCGACGAAGACACCCCCGGGCGGTGGCCGCACCGTCGTCAAGCAGAGCGCCGACCGGTCCCGCGCCGGGGCCGGGGAGCGGGCGGTCGAGGGGGTGAGCCGGTTCGGGCTGCTCGGCATGCTCGTCCTGGTGATCGCGGTCTTCTCCCTGCTCACCCCGGAGACCTACTTCACCACCACGAACTTCCGGCTGATCCTGGTCAACCAGACCGTGACGGTGATCGTGGCGATGGCCGCCACCCTGCCGCTGCTGGCGCACTACCTGGACGCGTCGGTCGGCCCGATGCTGGGCCTGGCGCAGGGCGTGAGCATCTGGCTGATCGCGGTGCAGGGCGTACCGATCTGGCTGGCCCTGCTGGCGGTGCTCGCCGTCGGCATCGCGGTGGGCCTGCTCAACAGCCTGCTGGTGCTGAAGTTCGGCATGAGCTCGATCATCGCGACGCTCGCGGTGGGCAGCCTGCTGATGGGTCTGCTCTACATGGTCACCGGCGGCCGGGTGCTGTACCAGAACGTGCCGCCGGCGTTCACCGAGATCGCCCGCGGCGACCTGGGCGGCGTCCCGCTGCCGCTGATCTACCTCGTGGTGCTGGTGCTGGCGCTGGAGTTCATCGTCGTCTGGACCCCGTTCGGGCAGCGACTCTACGCGATGGACGGCAACCTGCGCGGCGCCGCCCGGGCCGGCATCGACGTGCGCAGCTACACCATCCGGGCGTTCGTCGGCGCGGCGGTGCTCGCCTCACTCGCCGGAGTGCTGCTGGCCTCGCGGATCGGCTCGGCCCAGCCCACGGTCGGCGAGCAGTTCCTGCTGCCGGCCTTCGCCGCCGCGTTCCTCGGTGCCGCCGCGCTGCGACCCGGCCGGGTCAACATCCTCGGCACGGTGATCGCCGCGTACTTCATCACCTTCACCATCGCCGGCCTGCAGCACCTCGGCGCCGCGACCTGGATCGAGCGCGTCTTCAACGGTCTCGCCGTCATCGCCGGCGTCTCGGTCGCCGCGTGGTCGGTGCGGCGCCGCCGCCAGCTCGCGGTCCGGCACGTCGAACGCCTGGAGCACGACACCACCCCGAAGGGACGTCCCACCCCATGAAGAACGGCTTCTTCGTCCTCGACAACGCCATCCACATGTACAAGCTCACCGACGAGAACATCGACTTCAACCACGGCGGGAAGAAGTCGACGAACGCGCTCGTCGAGTACGCCCGCAAGTACTCGGCCCCGGGCTACCCGTACGACGACATCTCCGGCCGCGAGCTGTCCGTCGAGGACGCGTACCGGCTGATGTTCGAGGAGTCCGACACCGACATGGCGATGGCCCAGACGGTGCCCAGCCACGGCGGCTGGAAGCTGGGTTTCTCGCCGGCGGAGAACAACTACAAGCTCAAGGAGGCCTACCCGGACCGGGTGCTGTTCTGCGGCGGCGTCGACCCGATCACCCACGGCCGCTACGGCGCGGTGACCGAGATGATCCGCCAGATCGAGGAGTGGGGCGCCACCAGCTTCAAGTTCTACCAGGCGCACTCCGGCGGCCTGTCCTGGAAGATCGACGACCGGCAGGTCGCGTACCCGCTGTGGGAGACCGCCCTCGAACACGGCGTGACGAACGTGCAGTTCCACAAGGGCCTGGCGTTCAACACCCAGCACATCGCCGACCTGGCGCCGTACGACCTGGAACGCGCGGCGCAGGACTTCCCCGAGATGACGTTCATCGTGCACCACCTCGGTGAGCCGTTCATCAACGAGACGATCAACATCGCGGCCCGGTACGAGAACATCCACCTCGCGCTGACCGCCTGGATCAACCAGTACCCGGTCGCGCCCCGGGCCGCGCTGCACGCCATCGGCAAGTGCCTGCTGCACGTCGGCCCGGACCGGCTGCTGTGGGGCTCCGAGGCGTTCGTCTGGCCGAAGGTGCAGGCGTACATCGACCTGTTCGCCGAGATGCGCATGCCGGAGGACCTCCAGGACGGCTACGGCTACCCGGAGCTGACCGACGAGATCAAGGAGAAGATCTTCGGCCTGAACTTCGCCCGGGTGCTCGGCATCGACGTGAAGGCCAAGAAGAAGGAGCTGTACGGCAAGAGCGGCAAGAAGTCCGCGAAGAAGGGCCGCAAGGATGGGCGCTGACAAGACGGCGAAGGCCGCCGACCGCGCGCTCGACGGCAAGGTACGCCAGCTCGTCGAGGCGCACGGCGGCGGCGTCACCGTCGACGTGGACGCCGACGGCGACGCCCGGGTCACGTTCCACGGCCGCTGCGCGGCCTGCCCGTCGGCACCGGTCACCATGGGCTCGCTGGTCCGCCCGGCGCTGCTGAAGATCGAGGGCGTCCGTTCGGTGACCCGGGCGGGCGCGGTCTCCCGGTTCGCCGAGGCGCGCATCGAGAAGATGTTCGGCCTGTCGGAGCCGGCCGGATGACCGACGGCTTTCCCGACGGGCCGCTGACCGGCGTACGGGTGGTGGAGGCCGGCGTGCTGCTGGCCGGGCCGTTCTGCGCGCAACTGCTGGGCGACTTCGGCGCCGAGGTGATCAAGGTCGAGCAGCCGGACGGCGGCGACCCGATGCGGCAGTGGGGGCGGGAGAAGCCGCACGGCAAGTCGCTGTGGTTCCCGGTGGTGGCCCGCAACAAGAAGTCGGTCACCTGCAACCTGCGGATGCCCGAGGGGCAGCAGCTCATGCGCGAGCTGCTCGCCGGCGCCGACGTGTTCGTGGAGAACTTCCGCCCGGGCACGCTGGAACGCTGGGGGCTCGCGCCGGAGGAACTGCACCGGATCAATCCGAGGCTCGTCGTCGTGCGGGTCACCGCGTTCGGGCAGGACGGCCCGTACGCGTCCCGCGCCGGCTACGGCTCGATCGGCGAGGCGATGGGCGGGATCCGGCACGTCACCGGCGACCCGTCCACGCCGCCGAGCCGCATCGGCGTGAGCCTCGGCGACTCGCTGGCCGGCACGTTCGCCGCGCTCGGCGCCATGATGGCGTTGCGGGTGGCGACCAGCACCGGCCAGGGCCAGGTGGTGGACAGCGCCATCTACGAGTCGGTGCTGGCGCTGATGGAGTCGCTGGTGCCGGAGTACGCGCTCACCGGCTACGTCAGGGAGCGGACCGGCTCGATCCTGCCCAACGTGGCGCCGAGCAACGCGTACCCGACGCGCGACGGCGCCACCGTGCTGATCGCCGCGAACCAGGACACGGTGTTCCGCCGCCTGACGGCGGTGATGGGCCGCCCGGACCTGGCCGACGACCCCCGGTACGCCACCCACGCCGCCCGCGGCGCGCACCAGGCCGAACTGGACGACCTGATCGCGGCGTGGACCGTCACGTTCGAACCGGCCGCGCTGCTACGGCTGCTGCATCTGGGCGGCGTACCGGCCGGGTCGGTCTACACCGCCCGGGAGATGCTGGCCGACGAGCACTTCGCCGCGCGCGAGGCGATCGTCGAACTCGACCACCCGGAGATGGGCGCGTTCCCGATGCAGAACGTCGCGCCCCGGCTGTCCCGCACCCCGGGCCGGCTGCGCTCGGTGGGCCCGCGGCTGGGCGAGCACACCGACGAGGTCCTGCGCCAGGTGCTGTGCCTGGCCGACGACCGGATCACCGAACTGCGCGCCGCCGGCGCGATCTGAGGAGGCAGTCATGGCGAAGAACCCGCACGTGGTGAAGAAGCGCTCGATCTCCGCGCCGGCCGCGCGCGCGATGGTGGCCGCCGCCGTCGCCCGGGCCGAGGAGATGGGCTTCGCGGTCACCGTCGCGGTGTGCGACGAGAGCGGCGTGCTGAAGGCGTACGAGCGGATGGACGGCGCGCCGCTGGTGAGCGTGCAGCTGGCGCAGGACAAGGCGTACACGGCAGTCGGTTTCGGGCTCAGCAGCGACGGCTGGTACGACTTCATCAAGGACGACGGCCCGCTGGCGATGGGTGCCCCGCCCGCGATCGACCGGCTGGTGACCTTCGGCGGCGGCTATCCGGTGAAGGTCGACGACGTGCTGGTCGGCGGCATCGGGGTCAGCGGCGGCCACTACACGCAGGACATGGAGGTCGCGCAGGCCGGACTGAAGGCGCTGTCTTGAGCGTCGAGATCGTCGAGGTCGGCCCCCGGGACGGCCTGCAGAACCACCCGGCGGAGCTGACCACCGGGCAGAAGGCGGAACTGGTACGCCGGGCCGTCGCGGCGGGCAGCCGGCGGGTCGAGGTGACGAGCTTCGTCAACCCGGCGAAGGTGCCGAAGCTCGCCGACGCCGACGCGCTCATGGCGCTGGTCCGCGACGAGCCGGGCCTGGCCGCGATCGGCCTGGTGATGAACGGGCGCGGCCTGGACCGGGCGGTCGCCGCCGGCGTCACCGAGGTCAACTTCGTGGTGGTCGCCACCGACACGTTCTGCCGGCGCAACCAGGGCACGACCACAGCGGAAGCGGTGGCGGAGGTACGACGGCTGCTGCCCCGCGCCCGCGAGCAGGGGCTGCGCGCCTCGGTCACGGTCGGGGCCGCGTTCGGCTGCCCGTTCGAGGGGGAGACGCCGCCGGAGCGGGTGCTGCGCGTCGTCGACGACCTGGCACCGGTGGCACCGGACGAGGTGGCGCTCGCCGACACCATCGGCGTGGCCGTGCCGTCCCAGGTGGAGCGGTTGTTCACCGCCGTGGGCGAGCGCACCGGGGCGAGCCTGCGCGGGCACTTCCACAACACCCGCAACCTGGGCCTGGCGAACGTGCTGGCCGCCGTCGGGGCCGGCGCGCGGGCGATCGACGCCAGCGTCGGCGGCATCGGCGGCTGCCCGTTCGCGCCGGCCGCCACCGGCAACGTGGCCACCGAGGACGTGGTGTACGCGCTGGAACGCTCCGGGACAGCCACCGGGGTGTCGCAGGAGGCGGCGATCGGCAACGCCAGGTGGCTGGCCGAGGTGTTCGGCGCCGAGCTTCCGGGCATGCTGAGCCGGGCCGGTGGATTCCCGTGACCGGGCCGCTGACCGGACTGCGGGTGCTGGACCTGACCAGCACGTTCTCCGGCCCGTACTGCACGCTGATGCTGGCCGACCTGGGCGCCGAGGTGATCAAGGTGGAGCCGCCGGGCGGGGACATCGCCCGCCAGCTCGGCGCGGCCCGCACCCCCGGCATGGCGGCGGTGTTCCTCAACATGAACCGGGGCAAGAAGAGCGTCCTGCTGGACCTCAAGGCGCCCGCCGACCGGGCCGCCTTCGACCGGCTGGTGCCGACGGTGGACGTGCTGGTGCACAACATGCGCCCGGCCGCCGTGACCCGGCTCGCGCTCACCTACGACGACGTGCGCGCGCTGCACCCGGCGATCGTCTACTGCGCGATCCCGGGGTTCCGGGGGACCAGCCGGCACGCCGACCGGCCCGCGTACGACGACGTGATCCAGGGCGCCTCCGGGATCGCCGCGCTGCAGAGCGTCAACCAGGACCAGCCCGGGTACGTCGTCACACCGCTCGCCGACAAGATCACCGGGCTCACCGCGTCCACCGCCGTGCTCGCCGCGCTGCGCCACCGCGACGCGACCGGCGAGGGGCAGCGCGTCGAGGTGCCGATGTACGACACGATGGTCGCCTTCGGCCTGCTCGAACAGCTCGACGGCTGGACGTTCGACCCGCCCACCGGGCCGCCGCTCTACCCGCGTACCGCAGCACCGAACCGCCGTCCGTACGCCACCGCCGACGGGCACCTGTGCGTGCTGATCTACACGGGCCGGCAGTGGGACCGGTTCCTCACCCTGGTCGGGCGCGCCGACCTGCTGCGCCATCCCGACTACGACACCGTCGGCAAGCGGATCGCCAACGCCGACGCGCTCTACCAGGTCGTGGCCGACGTGCTGCGCGGGCGCACCACGGCCGAGTGGCTGGCGGAGCTGTCCGCGATCGACGTGCCCTGCGCGCCGCTGGCCGGCTACGAGGAGATCCTGCGCGAGGAGGAAGCAGCCGGGACCGGCCTGGTGTCGATCGTCGAGCACCCGGTGGCCGGGCGGCTGCGCAGCGTCGCCTCGCCGATCGTCATGTCGGCCTCGCCACTGCCGTCCGGCCGGCTCGCGCCCACGCTCGGCGAGCACACCGACGAGGTGCTCGCCGGCGGCACCGAGGGGAGAAGCGGATGAGGGGCAGGGTAGCGGTCGTCACCGGCGCCGGATCGGGGATCGGGCTCGCCGTCGCCCGCCGGCTGGCCGGCGAGGGCGCCGAGGTGCTCTCCGCCGACCTCGACGTCTCCGCCTGCGTGGGCGTCCCGGTCACCGCCGACCTGGGCACCCCGGCCGGCGTCGCCGCCGTCGTGCGGGAGGTGACCAGCCGGTACGGCGGCGCGGACGTGCTCGTCAACAACGTGGCGCTCGCGCCGTACCGGGACGCGTTCACCGACATCGACGACGCCGCCTGGCAGCGCACCTGGGACGTGAACGTGATGTCCTGCGTGCGCCTGTGCCGCGCGCTCGTGCCGCTCATGGTCGAGCGGGGCGGCGGCAGCGTGGTCACCATCGGCTCCGAGGCGGCGCGGCACCCGAAGCCGCACATGCTCGACTACGCGGTCAGCAAAGCCGCGCTGCTCAGCCTCGCCAAGGGCCTGGCCCTGGAGTACGGCTCCCGGGGCGTACGGGTGAACACCGTCGCGCCCGGCCCGACCCGGACCGCGACCATGGACGCCTACCTGGAGTCGGTCGCGCTCCGGCTCGGCATCGACGTCTCCGCCGCCGCCGACCACGTCGTGCACGAGCTGCGCCGGCTGCCGCTGGGCCGGATGAACGAGCCGGAGGACGTCGCCGAGGTGGTGCTCTTCCTGGCCGGGGACCGGTCCCGGCAGGTGACCGGCTCGGAGTACGCCGTCAACGGCGGTTCCACCGCGTCGATGTAGGTTCACCATCGGTGAACAGAGGGGGACGCATGGGCCGGGCCACGCAGTCGGCGTACGAGTCGATCAAGACGCGCATCCTCGGTGGGGCGTACGAGCCGGGGAAGAAGCTCTCCGAGGAGGATCTCGCCGCCGCGGTGGGGGTGAGCCGCACCCCGGTACGGGAGGCGCTGCGCCGGCTGCACGCCGAGGGCCTGGTGGACTGGGAGGCCAACCGGGGCGCCACCGTCCCGGCCTGGCGCGAGCAGGACCTGGAGGAGATCTTCGAGCTGCGTGCCCTGCTGGAGGGGTACGGCGCCGAGCTGGCCGCGACCCGGATCACGCCGGAGGAGATCGCCCGGCTGCGCGAGCTGTGCGCCGAGATGGAGGGCTACGCGGCCGGCCAGCGGCGGGACCGGGCGGACCGGATCGCGGTCTGCAACGCGCAGTTCCACGAGATCATCCTGGGCGCCGGGCGGAACCGCCGGTTGAGCGCGCTGCTCGGGGCGGTGGTGCAGACGCCGCTGGTGAACCGCACGTTCCGCCGGTACGACGAGGCGGCGATGGCGCGCAGCATGTCGCACCACCGGGAGCTGATCGACGCGTTCGAGGCGCGCGACCGGGCCTGGGCCGGCTCGGTGATGCGGGCGCACATCCTCGCCGCCCGCGCCACCCTCGGCACGCCCTGACCCACGCCGGGCCGGGACACGTCGTACCCGTCGACGGTCCCCGGCCCGGCGTCACGTGTCACCCGGCGGACGCCTCGGCGCGGCGTACCACCTCGGTGGCGGCGCGCACCACCGCCCGGTCCAGCAGCCGCCCACCGGCGTCGGTGGCCACCCCGGAACCGCCGCGTTCGGCCTGCTCCAACGCCTCCAGCACGGCCCGGGCGGAGGCCACCTCGGCCTCGGTGGGGGTGAACACCTCGTTGATCGTGGCGATCTGCCCGGGGTGGATGGCGCTGCGGGCCCGGAAGCCCTGCCGCAGCAGCGCCCGGGTGGTCCGCTCCAGCCGTTCCGGATCGCGCAGCGTCGTCTCCACCGGCCCGACCGCGGGGGCGATGCCGGCGGCGGCCGACGCGACGACGACCTGGGAGCGGATCGGGGCGAACTCCGCCCGGTCCGGTCCCGGCTGAAGTCCCAGCTCACCGGCGAGGTCCGCCTCGCCGAGGCCGAGCCGCAGCACCCGGGGCGCGGCGGCCACCCGCGGCGCGGTGAGCACGCCCCGGGCGGTCTCGATCAGCGCCACCACCCGGAACGCCGGGGCGTCCGGGCCGAGCCGCCGCTGCACCCGGGTCAGCGCGGCGTCGACCTCGGCGAGCAGTTCCGGCTCGGCCTTCGGCACCCAGACCCCGGCCGCGGCGGGGGAGAGGATCTCGACGTCCGCCTCGACCTGGTCGCTGTTGATCCGCACCCACAGCCGGGGGCCGGACGGCGCGGCGGCGTCCAGGTACCCGGCGACCGTCTCCCGGGCCTGCGCCTTGCGGGCCGGCGTGACCGCGTCCTCCAGGTCGAGCACGAGCGCGTCCGCGCCCCGCCCGGCCGCCTTGTCCAGCAGGTCCGCCCGGTCGCCCGGCACGTACAGGTAGCTGCGCGCCACCGCCATCGGTCGTCCCCCTACCGCTGCGGGCGGGCGAGGTAGCGGCCGGCCGGCTCGCCGGTCACCTTGCCGTCGACGAGCACGTGCTGCCCGCGGACGAAGGTGTCGGTGACCCGGGCGGTCAGCTCGAAGCCCTCGAACGGCGTGTACTCCTGCGTCGACTCGGAGTCCGCCGCGCGCACCGTCCAGGTCGAGTCCGGGTCGACCAGGCAGATGTCGGCGTCGTAGCCCTGCACCAGCGCGCCCTTGTTGCGCAGGCCGAAGCGCTGCGCCGGGTTCCACGAGGTCAGCTCCGCCACCCGCTGGTACGACAGGCCGCGCCGGTTGCCCTCGGTGACCAGGCCGGGCAGGAGGTACTCGGCGCCGCCGAAGCCGGACTTGGCGACGAAGATGTCGTCGCGCGGCTCACCGAACTTGACCTCGTCCTTGCAGCAGGCGTGGTCGCTGACCACCCAGTCGATCTTGCCGTCCAGGACGTACCCCCAGAGCGCCTCGACGTCGGCGCGCGGGCGCAGCGGCGGGTTGACCTTGCCGCCCAGTCCGTGCGCGGTGTCGATGTCGGCGACCAGGTGACCGATGGTCACCTCACGGCGGAAGTCGATGTGCGGGAACGCCCGCGCCATCCGCAGCGCCGCGTCAACGGCCTTCTCCGAGGTCAGGTGCAGCAGGTTGATCTTCGGCAGCCCGGTCTCGTGCGCCAGGTACGACGCGATCGACACGGCCAGTCCCTCGGAGTGCGGCGGCCGCGACGCGTGGTACGCCTCCAGCCCGCGCAGCGTGCCGTCCTGCTCGACCTGCTTGGTGTACGCGCTCATGATCTCGGCGGTCTCGCAGTGCAGCGACAGCGAGATCTCGTCGGCCAGCTCGGGGAAGCGCTCGCGGGCCGCCTGGACGCCCCGCATGACGAACTCGAAGTGGGCGTAGTCGTACCGCTCGCCCTCCGGGATCATCAGGAACGCGTTCTGGTCCGCGGACCGGCCGTGCAGGCCGTGGCTGCCGTAGAACATGAAGATCTTGAACGAGGTGACGCCGTGCTCCTCGACCAGCGACGGCACCTCGCCGATGTGCTCCCGCGACATCGGCGCCAGGTGGAAGCCGTAGTCGATGTAGGAGCGGCCCTCGGTCGCGGCCAGCACCTCGGGGAAGAAGTCGGCGTACCGGCCGCCGCGGTTGAGGTAGTACTGCCCGGTGCGCATGTAGTTCAGCGCGGTGGTGACGCCGCCCTGCACCGAGGCGCGGCTCTCCGAGACGGCGTCCTCGCTCAGCGGGTTGTAGATGCCCCAGTGCTGGTGGGCGTCGACCACGCCGGGGAAGGCGAGCCGGCCGCCGCCGTCGACGACCTGGGCGGCCTCCGCCCGGTCGATCTGCGGGGCGACGCGGCTGATCCGCCCGTCGGTGACGGCGATGTCCATCAGCTCCGGTTCGGGCCGGTCGTGCCGGACCACGCGGACGTTCGTCAGCAGCAGGTCGTAGGTGCTCATGGTGTTGCTCCTCGTGCTCGGTTCAGCGGCGGTTGATCAGGCCCATCAGGCCGTGGACGTCGGGGGCCCGGTCCAGCCGGTGGACCTCCTCGGTGATGCGGTCGGCGGTCGCCTCCGGCAGCGCGGCGGCGTTGGTGCGGAACTTGACCGCCAGTTCGGCGTCGCTGAGCGGACGCTGCGGCCCGCCCCGGTTGGCGAGCACCTCCTGCACCCACTCCCGCCCGTCGCGGGTGACCACCCGCAGCACGGCCGGGAACTGGTGCGGGAAGATCGCGTCGCACCGCTCGTCGCCCACCACGTCGACAAGCGCCATCAGCGCCCGCCGCTGCGGGTCGTGTGCCAGGGCGTCGGTGAAGTCGGCGAGGTCCACGCCGAGACCGCCGCCGCCGACCAGGCCGGCGACCACCGCGTACGGGCCACTGAACTGCGCCTCGTAGCCGGTCTGCGGTGCCCGCTTGCGCTCGATGGGCTGGCCGATGGTGCGCACCGTCGGCGTCGGCACGCCGAGCGTGATCGACTCGATCTCGTCCAGCGGCAGCCCGCGCTCGCGCAGCGCGATCGCCGCGTCGATGGCGGCGTGGGTGAAGTGGTTCGCCGGGTACGGCTTGAAGAAGATGCCCGGTACCGCCCAGTCGGTGCCGAGCCCGCGGACGATCTCGTCGCCGTCGAACTCGCCGCGCAGGAACGCCTGGAAGAAGCCGAAGCGCCCCTCCAGCACGGTCGGCGGCCCGGTCACGCCGTGCCGGGCCAACTGCGCGGCGCTGACCGCCGCGTGCGCCGCCCAGCCGCAGTGGATCCGCTTGACGGTGCCGCCGTTGCGGTTGGACTCGATCAGGCCGGCCGCCATCGAGGCGGACACGCCGAGCGCGTCGAGCGCGCCGTCGGCGTCCAGCTTCAGCAGCCGGGCCGCCGCCACCGCGCCGCCGAGCGTGCCGCAGATCGAGGTGGCGTGCTGCCCGTGCTCGAAGAAGACGGAGTTGCCGGCGGCCGGGTCGTACCCGGCCATGCCGAGCCGGACGCACACCTCGAGGCCGACCGCGATGGCCGCTACCGTCTCCTGCCCGGACGCCCCGGACGCCTCGGCGGCGGCCAGCGCGGCCGGCACCACCGACGCGCTGGGGTGCAGCACCGACGGCAGGTGCGTGTCGTCGTAGTCGAGCGAGTGCGCCAGCACGCCGTTGGCGAACGCGGCCAGCGCCGCCGGCGCCTTCTCGTCCAGGCCGACGACTGTGGCCTGGCCCCGGCCGCCCTGCTCCTCGACGTAGGCGAGGGCCGCCTGGCTGGTCGGCAGCGGCCGGGCCGCCACGCACAGGCCGAGCACGTCCAGGACGCGGGCCCGGACGCTCGCGACCACCTCGTCGGGCAGCGTCTCGGCGGCGGTGTCGGCGGCGAAGGTGGCCAGGTGGCGGCCCAGGGTCGGCTCAGCCACGGCTGATCACCGCCAGCGGGCGCACCGGGGAGCCGGTGGCGCCGTACAGCGGCAGCGGCGCCATGACGAAGGTGAACTCGTGCACCCCGTCGCGGGCCAGCTCCTCCAGCGCCATCGTCTCGATCAGGTAGACGCCGTGCTCCACCAGCAGGATCCGGTGCGCCGGCAGCGAGCTGTGGCCCTTGCCCGGCGGCAGGCACTCGAAGGCGATGGTGTCCGCGCCGGCGGCGTGCACCTGACGCTGCGCCAGCCAGGTCGCGCCGTCCGCGCCGACCCCCGGCACGCCGGAGTCCTTGCCGATGTACTGGTTGCGGTCCTCGTGGTCGAACAGCCGGCCCCACCCGCTGCGGATGAGCACGACGTCACCCGGGCCCACCGGCGTGCCCTGCCGGGACACCGCGGCGTCCAGGTCGGCGGGGGTGATCTCGTAGCCGGGCTCGCAGGCCTGGACGCCCAGCGCGGCGGGCACGTCCAGCAGCACGCCCCGGCGGACCATCGGCGCGACGGTGTGCACGCCCAGCTCGTCGAACCGGCCGCCGACCTGCGCGTCGGCGGCGTCGGCGCCGCCGTGCAGCCGGCCGTCCTGGGAGACGTGCGCGAGCGCGTCGACGTGCGTGCCGACGTGCGTGCCCATCACCAGCAGGTCGTTGGCGGCGGAGCCGCCGTCGGCGCGCACCATGTCGCCGTGTCGGCGCGGCAGGGTGAGCCCGAACGCCGGGTGGTTCGGTGACTGCGGCATGCCGACGGTCAGCCGCCGGCCCAGGTCGTAGATCGTGACACCGGCCTGCACGGCGTCGAGCAGGCGGTCGGCGGTTCTGGCTGTGGTGCCCACGGGGTTCCTCGCGTTTCGGCTGTCGGCGTCGTCAGGCGACGACGCCACGGGCTTTCAGGTCGGCGATCTCGGCCGGGTCGCAGCCGAGCTCCTCGACGAGCAGGGCGTCGGTGTCGGCGCCGGGGGAGCGCCCGGTGAACCGGATCCGGCCCGGCGTCTCCGACATCCGCCACATGACGTTGTGCATCCGCATCGGGCCGAGGTCGGGATCGTCGACCGTGGTGATCATCTCGGTGGCCCGGACGTGCGGGTCCTCGACGATGTCCTTGGCGCTGTAGACCGGTGCGACGGCGGCGCCGGCCTCGGCGAACGCGGCGGCCACCTCGTCGCGGGTGCGCTCGGCGATCCACGAGCCCACGTACTCGTCGAGCAGGTCCGCGTGCGCCACCCGCCCGACGCCGGTCCGGAACCACGGCTCGTCGATCACCTCGGGGTGGCCCACCAGCCGCAGCACCCGCTCGGCGATGGCCTGGGCGCTGGTGGAGATCGCCACCCACGACCCGTCCTTGGTCTGGTACGTGTTGCGCGGCGCGTTGTTCGTCGAGCGGTTGCCCTGCCGCTGCTCCACCACGCCGAGCTGGTCGTAGACGGTGGGGCCGGGACCGACAGCGGTCATGATCGGCTCCAGCAGGCTCATGTCGACGACCTGGCCCCGGCCGCCGGAGCGCTCCCGGTGCCACAGCGCCATCATCACCGCCGACGAGGTGGCGATGCCGCAGATGCTGTCGGCCAGCCCGAACGCGGGCAGCGTCGGCGGTCCGTCGGCCGTACCGGTCAGGTGGGCGAAGCCGCTCATCGCCTCGGCCAGCGTGCCGAACCCGGCGCGGGAGGCGTACGGGCCGGTCTGCCCGAAGCCGGTGATCCGGGCGATCACCAGGCCGGGGTTGACCCGGTGCAGCTCCTCCGGGCCGACGCCCCAGCGCTCCAGCGTGCCCGGCCGGAAGTTCTCCACCAGCACGTCGGCCCGCTCGGCCAGCCGCAGCAGCAGCGCCGCGCCCTCCGGCGCGGACAGGTTCAGCCCGACCAGCCGCTTGTTGCGGGAGATCTCCTTCCACCACAGGGGATGGCCGTCCTTGGCCTTGCCGTGGCCGCGCATGCTGTCACCCATGGTCGGGTGCTCGATCTTGATCACGTCGGCGCCGTAGTCGCCGAGGATCTGACAGCACAGCGGCCCGGCGAGGATCGTCGAGACGTCAAGCACCCGCAGGCCCGTCAGCGGTCCGTCAATCACCTGTTCCACCTCCCCAGTTCTGTTCCTGACCCGTCCGCCCGGCGACACGCTGCGCCGGCGGCCGGAAACCCAGCTCGGCGGAGATCTCCGCCGCCGCCGCGGCGACCAGCGCACCGTGCGCGGCGCACACCTCCGGGGTGAACCGGTTCTGCGGCCCGCACAGCGAGATCGAGCCGAACACCTGCCCGGTCGCGTACCGCACCGGCGCGGCCACGCTCCCCGCGCCGTTCTGCCGTTCGCCCATGCTCACCGCGTACCCCTGACGCCGGATCCGGGCCAGGTCGGCCCGCAGCTTGGCGGTGGAGGTGATGGTGGCCGGGGTGACCGCGTCCAGCGGGTGGTGACCGAGGTAGTCGTCGACCTCGGCGTCCGGCAGCGCCGCCAGGATCGCCTTCGACGACGACCCGGAGTGCAGCGCGTGGCTGGTGCCCAGGGACACCGACATCCGGACCTCGTGCGGCGAGAGCACCTGGTCGATGTAGACGCGCGACCAGCCCTGCCGCACCGACAGCGTGGCGGTCTCGCCGCTGTCGCGGACCAGCCGGACCAGGTACCGGCGCGCGATGTCCGGCACGTCCAGGGCACGCAGTGCGGCCAGGCCCACCGCCAGCGCGCCGGTGCCGAGCCGGTACCGCTTGGTCTCCTCGTTGAAGGTGAGGAAGTTGTCGGCCACCAGTTCCTTGAGGATCCGGTGGGCGACCGCCTTCGGCAGACCCAGTTCCCGCGCGATCGTCGACACGCCGAGGGTCTCCGGTGCCCGTTCGGCGATGATGTTGACGATGTCGAGGGCGCGTCCCAGACCGGACCGGGTCCGGCCGGCGGTGCTCTCGACGACCGCTGTCGTGATCATCTCTCTTCCTCCACTGTCGACGTACGTGCGTGGGATCGCCGGGCTTCAGGCGGGTGCGACGGGGGTCTTCCCGGGCGGGAGGCCGTCGGCCTGCCGGGGTCGCTCCCGCGCGATGACGAGCGCCACCGAGGCGAGCACCACGGCACCGGCGAGCACCTGTCGTCCGGACAACGATTCATCCAGCACCATCATGCCGAGCAGGACCGCCACCACCGGGTTGACGTACGCGTAAGTGGACGCGAGCTGGATCGGCGCGTTGCGCAGCAACCACGTGTAGACGCTGAAGCCGACCACTGTGCACACCAGCATCAGGTAGGTCCACGCCAGCCAGGACCGGCCGGTCACGGCGGCCGGGTCGAACCGTCCCAGCTCACCGCTGACCACGCTCGCCACCGCCACCGCGACACCGCCGACGAGCATCTGCCAGCCGGTGCCGACCAGGTGGTCGGCCGGCATGTGCAGCCGCTGCGACAGCGTCGAGCCCAGCGCCCAGACCATCGTGGAGACCACCAGCAGCAGCATCCCGCCGAGGTGCCATCCCTTCGTCGGCACCGAGAACAGCAGCGCCAGCCCGGCCACCCCGCCCAGTACGCCCACCGCCGCGAGCGCCGACGGCCGTGGACCGACCGCCAGCCGCAACACCAGCACCCACAGCGGCATGCCGGCCACCACCAGCGACGTCAGCCCGGTCGGCACGTACTGCTGGCCCAGGGCGAGCAGCGCGCTGCCCGCACCGACCATCAGCAGCCCGCTGGCGCCCACCCCGCCCCACTGCCGCCGGGGCAGCAGCAGCCCGGCCGGTCCCCGGCGCAGCGCAGCCACCGCGAACAGCAGCAGCGCGGCGGCCAGGAACCGGGCCGAGGTGGCGACCAGCGGCGGGATGCTGTCCAGGGCCACCCGGTTGCCCAGGTAGGTCGAGCCCCAGATCAGGTAGACCGCGCCGAGCCCGACGGCCAGGGCCATCGGGCCGGCGGGCCGCTGCGGATCCGCCGGGTGGCGGACCGCTGCGGGCTGGGTCAGGTCAGCGGTGGCCATCGACCCGGATCGCCACCGCGGTGTTGCCCCGCAGGGCGTTCGAGTAGGGACACATCTGGTCGGCCAGCTCCACGGCGCGTTCCAGGTCGGCCTGCGGGCACTGCGGCGCGGACACGTCCAGCACCACGGCGATCGCGTACCGGCCGTCCTCGGTCTGCCCGAGGGAGACCGAGGCGGTCACCGTCGTCGGGCCGGGCTTGACGCCGGCCTGCCGGGCGGCGACCGCGAGCGCGCTGTCGAAGCAGGCCGCGTAGCCGGCCGCGAACAGCTCCTCCGGGTCGGTGCCGGGCGCGTCCGGACCCCGCTGGGCGGGACGGGTCAGGTCGACCCGCAGCGACCCGGTCCGCGACCGGGCGCTGCCGCCCCGGCCGCCGGAGACCTCGACGGTGGCGGTGTAGAGCGTGTTCGCCGGTACGACCTTCGCCTCGGCGGCCGGGGTGCCGGCGCTCATGCCACCACCTCCCGCCCGAGGTCGGCGTGCACCTGCGCGGCGACCGCGTCGGCGAACGCCTCCGGCTGCTCGTCGGCCACGAAGTCGGTGCCGCCGGGGATGGTCACCAGCTCGGCGCCGGGCAGCGCGGCCCGTACCTGCGGCGTCATCCGGTCCAGCAGGTCGTCGGCGCCGTGCAGCAGCACGATGGGCAGCGCGTCCAGGGCGGCGGTGTCCACGTGGTGGTCGAACACCGCCCGGTATGCGGTGGCGTAGTCCGGACCGGTCAGCAGGTACTCGGTGACCTGGCGGTCCGCCTCCTCCGGGGTCAGGCGCGGGTACAGGCCGTACACCCGGTCCCAGATCACCTTGAGGTGCCCGCCGTCGCGCGCCGGGGAGTAGCCGGGCGCGTACGACCGCTTCTTCTCCGCCCGCTCCCGCTCGTCGTAGAGCGGGATGCCCTGCAGGATCAGCCGGTGCACCCGCTCCGGCGCCGACATCAGCGCCTCCGCGCCGACGATCGCGCCGGTGTGCTGCCCGAGCAGGTGCACCCGGGACAGCCCGAGGGCGTCGGCGAACTGCCACACCCCGGCCGCGTACTCCGGGATCGACCACGGGCGCGGCGGTGCGTCGGACATGCCGAACCCCGGCGTGTCCGGGGCGATCACCCGCAGGCCGCGGCGGGCCAGCGGCTCGATCACCGCGTCGTAGGTGGCCGAGGAGAGCGGGGACTGGTGCAGGATCAGCAGCACCGGGGCGTCGGCGTCGCCGCCGTGCCGGTAGTGCACCTGACCCCACGGCACGTCGACGTAGGCGCGGCGGGCCACGCCGCGGGCCCGGGTCACTCCGTCACCGCCAGGGCCGCCATGACCTCGATGACGTGCTTGATGCCGGCCTTGTAGTCGTCCAGCCGGATGTTCTCGTTCGGGCCGTCCACACCGGAGTCCGCGCGGGACACGCCGACACCGACGATGGGCAGGTCGGCGATCACGCCCTGGTTGCCGATCCACTGCGTGTACGGCTCGATCACCGGCTCGGTCCCGTACACCCGGCGGGCCGCGTCGGCGACCAGCGCGACGAACGGGTCGCGGTGGTCGGTGAGGTTGGGCCGGCTGGTCGCCATCACCTCGATGCGCAGGTCACCGAAGCCGGTCGCGGCCAGGTGGTCGCGGACGCAGCCGAGCACCCGGTCCGGGTCCTGGCCGGGCACCAGCCGGATCTCCAGCTTCGCCGAGGCGGTCGACGGGATGCCGAGCGTCACGTCGTCGCGCATGTCGCCGCCGGCGAAACCGGCGACGGTGAGCGTCGGCACGGTACGGATGGCGACCGCGGCTCCCTGGTCGTCCAGGTCACCGGTGAACCGGTCGACCTGGGCCCGCTTGCGCAGGAAGTCCCCGTCGAACGCCACCTTCTCCAGCAGCGCCCGCTCCTCGTCCGTCGGCGGCCGGGCGTCGTCGGCGAAACCGGGGATCGTCACGGTGCCGTCGGGCCGCTGCAACTGCGCCAGGGCGGCGGCCAGCCGGGCCGTGGCGGCCGGCAGCAGCGCGGTGTTCTGGCTGGTCAGGTCGCGTGGCAGGGTCTGCGCGGTGAGGCGCAGGTAGAGCACGCCCTTCTCGGCGAGCTTGAGCAGCAGCCGGTCCTCGCCGTCGAGCCAGGAGTTCTCCCACAGCGCCGCGTCGCTGGCGAGCCGGTCGGCGTGCGCCTGCACGAACGAGCCCAGACCCGGGCTGTGCAGCCACTTCTTGCCCTCGAAGATGATCCGGTTGGTCACCGGCGGGGTCAGCCCGGCCAGCTTCCAGGCCGCCGCCGCGTGGATGCGGGACATGACGACGCCCTTGTCGTCGGCCACGCCCCGGGCGTACAGCCGGCCGTCGTGGATCTCCGCCGCGTACGGCGGGCTGATCCAGTCGGCGTCGTCACCGGCCGGCTCGACCTCCACGTCGTAGTGGGTGAAGTGCAGCAGCGCCTTGTCTCCCTCGCCCGGCACCTCGGCCAGCACGTACGGGTACGACTGCTCCCACGGGATGATCTCGGCTTCGCCGCCCCAGCGGCGGACCGACCCGGCGATGAACTCGGCGGTGGCCTCCATCTGCTCCGGCTCCTGGCGGCGGCTGCGGATGCGGCACAGCTGCTGGAGCTCCTCGACGAACTCGTCGAAGTGCTTGTCGACGGCCGCCAGTGCGGCCGCGGTATCCGGTTTGGGCATGGTGGTCCTCACAGAAGGGGTCGGAGAGGGGGAAGTCAGTGGATGGTGACGCCGCCGTCGACGAAGATCGTCTGCCCGGTGGTCATGGCGGCGGCGTCACTGAGCAGGTAGGCGACCGCGTTGGCGACGTCCTGCGGCAGTGCCATCCGGCCCAGCGGGATGGAGGCCATCTTGTCGGCCAGGTACGCGTCGTCGCCGCGGACGTCGGCGGTCATGTCGGTGGGCACGATCGTGGGTCCGACGGCGTTGACCCGGATCCGGTCCGGCGCCCACTCGAGCGCCAGCACGCGTGCCATGTGCATCACGCCGGCCTTGCTGACGCAGTATCCGAGCGTGTTCAGTACGGCGACGTGCCCGTTCGTGGAGCCGATGTTCACCACCGCGCCGCGGGTCTGCCGCAGCGCCGGGTACGCGGCCTGGCACATCCGGAACGTGCCGGTCAGGTTGACGTCCAGGACGGTGGTGAAGTCCTCCTCGGACATCGTCGCCGCCGGTCCGCGCCGGACGATCCCGGCGTTGTTGACGAGCAGGTCCAGGCGGCCGTGGGAGTCCAGGACCTCCGCCACCAGATCGGCGCAGGAGGCGGCCGACCGGACGTCGAGCCGGTGCCGGGTGTGCGCACCGCCGGTCAGCTCGGCCTCCGCCCAGTCGTCGAGCAGGTCGGCCTGCGCCACCGTCGCGCCGCGCTCGGCGAGGGTCGCGGCGATCCGGGCGCCGATGCCGCGGGCCGCCCCGGTCACCAGTGCCACCCGCCCGTCGAACCGGTTCGGATCGGTGTTCATGTCCTCTGTCCTGCCTCTCCCGTCCGGCCACCGGCCGGGCGGGCGTGAACCACGCCCGGCCGGTGCTCCGCACGCGTGACCACGGTCCCGTCAGCTGTCGTCACGCGCCGATCACCTTCGTGTCCTCGGCCCAGAAGGCCAGCCGCTTCTGCAGCAGCCGGATCACGAAGTGCGCCACCAGACCCATCACCGACAGCACCACCAGGACGGCGAACATGCCGGCGATGTCGAAGTTGTAGTTGGTCTGCAGCAGCAGGTAGCCCAGGCCCTCCTTGGCGCCGATGAACTCGCCGACGACCGCGCCGAGGATGGCGAAGACGATGCCGATGTCCAGGCCGGCGAAGATGAACGGCAGCGCGCTGGGCAGCCGGACCATCCGGAAGATCTGGGTCTTGCTCGCGCCGAACACCGTCAGCATCTGGATCTTGTCGGCGTCGGCCGCCCGCAGACCCTCGATGACGTTCACGAGCATCGGGAAGAACGAGATCACCGCGGCCATGACCACCTTGCTGGTCAGGCCGAAACCGAACCACACCACGAACAGCGGGGCCAGGGCGACCTTCGGCACGGTCTGGAAGGCCACGATGTACGGCATCAGGGTGGCTTCGACGATCTTGATCTGGGAGATGAACGTGCCGAGGACCAGCGCGGCCCCGACACCGATCACGAACCCGAGCAGCGCCTCCTGGGTGGTCACCCAGAAGTGACCCCAGAACTGGTCGTCGCCGAGCTGCTGCCACAGCGACTCGACCACGCTCGACGGCAGCGGCAGGACGTACTCGTCGACGCCGATGAGCTGGACACCGTACTCCCAGGCCAGCACGACCACGACGAAGACCGTCGGGACCAGCCAGAGCTGGGGCTTCTCGCGGAGGTCGAACTTGCGCCGGGCGGGCTTGGCGGGCCGGGCGGACGGCGCCGGTGGCTGGGCCGGCTCGCGGACCAGGTTGCTTGTTGCCATGGCTGTCCCTCGTCAGTCGATAACGCCGGCGGCGTTGAAGTGTCGGCGGATCCGCTCCACGTAGACCCCGGCCCGGTCGGACGACATGACGCCGAGGTCACGCGGCCGCTCCAGGTCGATGTCCATGACCTCCGCGATCCGGCCCGGCCGGGGGCTGAGCACGACCACCCGGTCGGAGAGGAAGACCGCCTCCGGGATGGAGTGCGTGACCAGCACGATCGTCTGGTTGCTCTCCTGCCAGATGCGCAGCAGCTCCACGTTCATGTACTCGCGGGTCATCGCGTCGAGCGCGCCGAACGGCTCGTCCATCAGCAGTACCGCCGGGTCGTGCACCAGCGCCCGGCAGATGCCGGCCCGCTGCTGCATGCCGCCGCTGAGCTCGTGCGGGTACTTCTGCTCGAAGCCGTTGAGACCGACCATCTCGAGCAACTGCTGGGCGCGTTCCCGGTGCCGGCGGGGATCCAGTCGCTGGATCTCCGCCGGCACCATCACGTTGTCGAAGATGGTGCGCCACGGCAGCAGCGTCGGTGCCTGGAACACCATCCCGACCTCGGGAAGGGGCTTCGTCACGTCCCGCCCGGCGATCCGTACCGCGCCGCCGGACTTCGGGCTGAGCCCGGCGAGGATCTTCAGCAAAGTGGTCTTGCCGCACCCGGACGGTCCCACGACCGAGATGAACTCGCCGCGACGTACCGTCAGGTTGATGTCGCTCAGCGCCTGGGTCGGTGCCGACTTCCGGGGCCGGTACTCCTTGTCCAGCCCGTCGATCTCGATCCAGGAGTCTTCCGACACCGATGCCGGAGCCTGCGTCTGCGCCCGGCGGGCCGTCGCCTTGATGGCCATCGAAATCCCTTCCGCTGTCCGCTGCCTAGGCGGTGTAGTTCGCGGCCTTGCTCAGCACCGCGGCCTTGTCGAAGTTGTTGGCGCCGGAGAGCAGGCTCGGGTCCCACAGCTTCTTGAGGTCGACCTCGCCGGTGATCTGCCCGGCCTCCTTGGTGTACGCCTGGGTCTTCGCCCACTCCTCGTCGCTGATCGCGCCCCAGTCGCCGAACTGCTCCGGGTCGCCGCTGGCCGGGGTGGCCGTCTTCAGCCAGGCGGTGAGGCTCTCGGTGTCCGCCTTGAGGCGCTCGTCGGCGGACTTGCCGGCGAGGATCTGCGGGAAGACCTTGTAGCCGATCTTCATGGCGGCCTCGGGGTTCTTGGCCGAGAAGAGCATCGCCTTGTACGCCGCGCGCAGGAACCGCTCGTAGGAGTCCTTCTTGGCGTCGAAGTCACGGGCGCCGACGCTGAAGGTCAGCGACCGGATGCCGGAGAACACGTCCGGGTTGGTCAGGTACTTCAGCTCGGTACCGGCGTTCTCGATGACCGCGTACGCCTGGGTGTAGAGCGCCAGCATGTCGACCTTGCCGTCGTTGAGCGCGGCGGCGGCCTGCGCGCCGACGCCCACCGGCAGCAGCTCGACGTCCTTGGCCGGGTCCAGCCCCGCGGCCTTGACGTAGGCGCGGGCGTACGGGGCCGAGCCGGAGGCCAGGCTGATCACGCCGATCTTCTTGCCGCGCAGGTCCGCGCCGCCGGTGATCGGGGAGTCCGGCTTCACCGCCATCACCCACGGCCAGTTCTGCACCAGGCCGCCGATCGCCTTGATCGGCACGTTCTTCTCCGCCGCGCCGAGCACCGAGCCGGCGTCGGCCGGGGTGATGTCGCCGCTGCCGGACGCGACCGCCTGGAGGGCGGCGACCGAGCCGTCGGTGTTGATCGTGTCGACGGTCAGCTTCTCCTCGGCGAAGTAGCCGAGTTCCTTGGCGACCGCGTAGACGGCCACCTCCTCCTTCGGGCCGATCACGGCGGAGGCGATGGCCATGGTCAGCTTCGCCTCCTTGCCCTCGCCGCCGGCGCCCTCGTCGTCGGAGCCGCCGCCGCACGCGGACAGGACCAGCGCGGTGGCCAACGCCGCCGGGAGCAGAGCCCACTTTCGTTTCATATGCACACACCTCGTCATGAGTCGGGGGAGACCGCCTCCGCCGCCGGAGCGGCGGAGGCGGGGGAATCAGCTGTCGCGCTGCCGCGCGACCGTTGTCCGTCAGGCGTCGCGCTGACGCGCGACCAGGGCCGGTCAGGCGCCGCGCTGCTGCGCGACGAGTGCCAGATCGTTGTAGACGTGCTGCTCGACGATCAGTCCGCCGTCGAGCACGAAGACGTCCGCGTAGCGGATGTCCTCGAACGGAGTGCCGTCGAGCCATTCCCCGTACAGCCGCCCGAGCGAGGTCACCGTGACCCGCCCGTCGGCCTCGCCCACCAGGTAGCGGTCCCGGTGCTTGCGCACCCACCGGTAGGTTCCGGTCGACGCGGCCGCCATCTCCCGCAGCGACGAGTACTCCCGGCCGCCCGGGAAGACCAACCGCGCCCGCTCCGCGAGAAAGCGCCCCGCTTCGTCGAGTTCGCGGTCCTCGCACAGCTGCAGGTAGCCGTCGATCAGACCGGGCGCGTCCGGTGTGCTCATCAGCCGGTCTTCTCGCTCAGCGCCGCCTCCCACTGGTCCCGCAGCGGGTGCTCCGCGGGGCCGTGCTCGGTCAGGATGCGCATGAGGCGGGCCAGCAGCTCGTCCCGCTCCCGGTCGAGGACCTTCTGCTCCTCTGCGGTGGAGACGAACCCGTCGACGGCGCCCGCGGTGAGCGCGCCGGAGCGGGTCAGCAGCGCCTCGACGACGCGTACCCGCTGGCGGGTCACGTGCAGCTCGGTGGAGAGCTGCAGCACCAGGTCGAGCAGCTTGCCGACCTTGGGATCCCCGAAGTAGTCGAACTCGGTGCTCATCACGCCTCCGGCTTGGTCGCGGCCAGTACGGCCCAGGGGAAGTGCCACTCGGGACGGTCGCCCCAGCCCTGCGGCTGGACGCCGTTGCGGCGCTCGTCGAACGGGGTCCACGACACATCGGTCAGACCGGCCTCGGTGCAGACCTCGATCAGGTCGGAGCCGAACAGGTCGTGGAAGAACGGCTCGTTGTTGCGCTCGGCGTGCTCGTAGACGGTGGCGTCGCGCAGCGGGTCGCCGGTGAGCATGAACTCCAGGAAGCGCAGCGAGCCGCCCGGCTTGAGCAGGCGCGCGGCCTCCAGGATGGTCTCCCGGATCGCGGCGGCCGGCATCTCGTGCAGCACCATCGTGCCGGTGACCACGTCGCAGCTGTCCGGCTCGATGCCGGTGGCCCGGCCGTCGGCCTGCCGGTAGTCGATCGCGACCCCGGTCGCCTCGGCCTCGGCGTGCGCCAGGCGCAGACCGGGGGCGGCCAGGTCCACGCCGATCACCTGCGCGGTCGGGTACTTGGCGGGCAGCGGGCGGGTGCTCTTGCCGAAGCCGCACCCGATGTCGACGATCCGGGTCGCCGCGGGCAGCTCGGGCAGCGCGGTCTGGGCGAACAGCGTGTGGAACTTGTAGCCGTCGTTGTCGCGCAGCATGACGATGCGCGCGCCGAACTCGTACACGTAGGCCGACATGTCGTCGGAGAAGAAGCTGCCGGGCTGGATGTGGATGTCGTAGTCGGTGTACCAGTCGGGCAGTTCCAGGTCGGGGTTCAGCGCCAGCGAGCCCTTCGGCTGCTCGGGCAGCGCGGTGAGCTGGCCGGTCAGCTCCTCGCGGCGGCTGAGCACCGCGTCGCCGGCGACCTTCCAGAGCATCTTCTGCTGCACCCGCTCGAGGTGGCTGAACCACGGGTAGAGCGGGAGACCGCGCAGCACCTGGCTCGCGTCGGCGATCGTCGTGGCCGACGCGCCGGTGGCGCCGTACTCCTCACGCAGCGCCGGGTAGACGGTGTCCGCCCAGCGCTTGCGCAGGCCGAGGACGAAGTCCACGGCGGAACGCTCATCCAGGGTGAGGCGCTCCTCGATGTCCAGCATTCTTGTCTCCTCTACAGGTGGGGGAGGTCCGGCCCGCGGTGCACCGCGACCGGGGTGGACGGGTCAGTGGGCGTACCGCACGCGTTCGGCGGACGCGGTGTCGAAGGCGCCGAGGAACGCGCCGGCCATGCGTCCCTCGTAGACGGCCTCGAAGGCGGTACGGGGGGCGTTCGCGTCGCCGACGACGTGGACGCGGGGGCCGTCGGGCAGCGCGTCGAGCTGCCGGTACAACTCGTCAGCGGCCTGCGCCGAGCCGCCGTCGACGACAGTGGTGACGCCTTCGACGATCGTCTCGCCGCCGGCGAGCGGGCCGCCGAGCGTCACCGCCGTGGTGCCCGCCGCACGGGCGGTCCGCATCGGGTGGACCGCGATCCCCAGGTCCGCGAAGCGCTTGAGCAGCGCCAGCCGCGAGTACGTGGTGATCTTGGCGCTCACCGTGGCGGTGGGGGAGACGAGGTGGACGCGGGCGCCCCGCCGGGCGAACGCCTCCGCCACCGACGCCGCCGACCAGGTGCCCTCGTCGTCGAGCACGACGACGGCGCCGTCCGGCCGGTAGCCGGGGTCGGCCAGGTGGTCGACGGCCTGCCAGATGTCGATCACCGGCGGGCCGCCGGGCAGGTCGCGGCGGGCGGGCCGGGAGCCGGTGGCGAGGACGACGTCCTGGTAGCCGCCGGACAGCACGTCCTCGACGCCGGCGCGGTGGCCGAGCCGGACCGGGATGCCGGCGGCCGCCACGTCGCGGGCCAGGTCACGGGTGAGCAGACCGAGCCGCTCCCGGCCGGGTACGCGCGCGGCCACCTCGACCTGTCCGCCGAGCCGGTCGCGCGCCTCGACAACTGTCACCCGGTGCCCGGCCCGGTGCGCGGAGAGCGCCGCCTCCAGGCCGGCCGGCCCGCCGCCGACGACCAGGACGTCCCGCGCGCCGGACGGTCCGGGCAGCTCCGGCCAGGCGTCGGCCCATTCCCGCTCGGCGCCGACCTCGGGGTTCACCACGCAGGAGATGGGCAGGCTGGTCTCCAGCCGGCCGATGCAGCCCTGGTTGCAGGCCAGACAGGCGCGTACCTCGTGCTGGCGGCCCTGCTCGGCCTTGCGGACCAGGTGCGGGTCGGCGATGTGCGGGCGGGCCAGGCCGACCAGGTCGGCCTCGCCGGCGGCGACGAGTTCGGCCGCCTCCGGCAGGCTGTCCAGCCGGCACACCGCGAGCACCGGCAGGTCCGGGAACTCCTGCTTGAACAGCGCCGCGTGGTGCCGGAACGGGGCGTGGCCGAAGCTCATGTCCGCCATCTGCGTCGCGAGCGAGTAGCTGCCGTGGTAGGCGGAGTGGCTGACGTGCACGTAGGCGAGCGGGAACTCGGCGCGCAGCCTCCCGACGATCTCCAGCACCGCGGCCGGGTCGAGGCCGCCGGGCAGGAACTCGTCGGCGCTGACCCGCAGCCCGACGGGCAGCTCGGGCGCGGCGGCGAGCACCGCTGTGAGCACCTCACGGGTCAGGCGCATCCGGTTGTCGAGGCTGCCGCCGTACGCGTCGTCGCGGGTGTTCGTGTGCGGCGAGAGGAACTGCTGGAGCAGGTGGCCGTGGCCGGCGTGCACCTCCAGCCCGTCGAAGCCGGCCGCGCGCATGCGCCGCGCGGCGGCGGCGAACGCCTCGACGACGACCGCGATGTCCCGGCGTCCCATCGCGTGCGGCACGTGCGAGCCGGCCGCCCACGGCACCGGCGACGACGACCAGGCGGCGGTACGCGTCGCATCGCCGTTGGCCTGCCGTCCGGCGTGCATGATCTGGGCGAACATCCGTGCCCCGTGCTCGTGCACGGCCTCGGTCACCGCCGCGTACGCCGGGATCGACGAGTCGTCGAAGCTGCCGAGGCTGATGCTGCGGCCCGCGCTGGTGGGGTGCACGCGGATCGCCTCGGTGATGATCAGGCCGGCGCCGCCGCGCGCCCGCTCCGCGTGGTAGGCGACGTGGCGGCGGGTGGGCACATTGTTCAGTCCGAAGTTGGTGGTGTGGCCCGGGACGAAGACCCGGTTCCGCAGTGTGAGACGCCCGAGCCGGGTGGGGGAGAGAAGAGCGAGAAGCTTGTCGTCAGGCATGCCTCGGACTTCCTGTTTCGGGCCGCACTCGGCGAGGCCGAGAGCGTTCGGATGAACCGTACGCCGTTCGATTGAGTGGAACGGTAGGGCCGGGTTCACATGCCGTCAACGGGCTACTGATCAGTAACTTAGTTCGCTGCACCGCCTCTGAGCTGCTGTTCCACTGGGCGGAACGCTGACCGACGATGACCGTCGATGCCACGGGTCGATCGTTCGGTTCCTCCTGATCGGACGGCAGCGCCGGCCGTCGGTCGCCGGTCGGCGGCCCGTACCGATCGTTCGGACGGCCGTACC